>NZIH01000018.1 GCA_002691565.1 Halieaceae bacterium | reverse complement strand
TGAACTCTACGTACCACTCGAGCGCTGCGCGGGCGATACGCGATAGGTATCTGAGGCCTTCCGCCTGTGTTTGCTCATCTTGTGGAACCCCGTCTGCAGTGAGCAGTTCGCCCGCCTGTTTNAGCGTATCGCAGAAGGCTTCCCACTGGGCTCGGCTGTCACTCATGGCGCGGATTACGTTTGCTCGGTAACCAATCCGGGTGCGCTGCCTATCTGTTCGATAGCGAGTACCCCATCACTCGACGAGAGAAATAGATTGGACATCAAGGTGTACTTTGATACACGCATCTTCCATTCACCGTTCACTCGCGCGTACACGTCTTCGTAGTAGCCACTCATCAGTTGTACTTGACGGTTTTCTGTCTCCAGAAGCTGAAAGCGCATGCGCCAGCGGCCGGTCGCGTTATCGGGTCCGGTCATTTCAATTTCCGGAGCGGTGCCGTGATGCATGTCAACGTGGGTTGGGTGGCAGGCCAGCGACTCAAAGACCTCCATGAAGGCGTCCATGTCAGTGAACTCACCGATGAAGCCGAAATCGATGAGGAAATCATCCTCGTCGTAGCAGGCGCGCATCCCCGCCAGATCGCGCGTATCACAGGCGAACCACCACCGTGCTTTGAGGCGCTTGATTGCCTCAATATCCTCGAGGGCTTGTACCCTCGAGGCTAGGTCAGACGCGACAGTCATGGAGATCTACTTGGGCGGCGCGCCATTGACACCGGGCCATCGTGAACCCGATATGGTGTCGGCATGTGGCAGGAATGCGTCGGGATCGAGCGGCTTCGACAAGGTTACCGAGCGATCGAGGAAAATTGGCCACCACAGGTAAGCCGACAACTGCTCACGCATGGGTAGCTTGCTGGCTAGAGGGTCCCAGGGGCTGTCCCGCAGCACTACCTGTCCCTGTACGTTTTCTTTCCAGGCCGTACCGTACTTGCTGGCAACGTGCACAACATGCGGTGGGAAGTCGTAGCCCGTCGCAGGACCACCAATACTGACCGCCCGAGACACCTTGATCCACCACTCGTTCTGGACGAACTCATCGCCCGGATCGGTGGGGCCTTCACTGATGCCATCGAACTCGAGGAAGGTATATCCCTGGTGGGTGCACTTTGCCCGCACCATGGGCCCAAGGCGGTGGTAGTCGATGTCACAGGGGTACTTGGGCTGACCGTTCATTTCCTGCGAGATAAAGATGGCAGACTCCTGATCGATCCCGTATCCGAGGGTGTATTCACCCTCGACACCGTCAAAATCTGCATTCACGGTGGTTACCACGCCGTACTCGGGTACGTCGGGTACCGGAAAGTTATAAACGGTAAGGTTTACGTTCGGCTCCTTACCCACCGTGATGCCGGGCGGCAGCAGCGCGGCAATCGCCTCTGGATCCGTCCGATAGTGGATCTTCAGCATTGGCCAGTTGATGATGTCGCCGGTGTTACCCATTGGGGCTTGTTGTTCACTCATTTTATTATTCCTTTTGCCCTTAATTTGCTGTTGTTAACCGACCGATTCGGGAACCGGCGTGGTTTTGTTAATGATCATCTCGGCGCGGCGCTGAACCTTTGCCTTGCTTTCATCGGTGTGCTCGAGCAGCCAGAAGTCACCGTTAGGAATCCCGGCCAAAGCCATTTCAGCGACTTCATCCGGGTGCGTGGTTTTTAGGTCAAAACCAAACTCTTCGGCCATGCGCTTCATGTCTTCAACCGAATTGATGCCGGTCTCATTGCCCGTCACACCCTTGTCAAATTCCTCGGGACGCACCCGACCTGAATTGAACAGTCCTGTCTCGACCACATGTGGACCGGGGAAGAGTGCGCTCACCACGACGGGCAGGCCGCCCATTTGAACCTGGTAATGCAGGTTTTCGGTAATGGTGTGCACGGCGGCCTTGGTCGCCGTGTAAATGGGTACATCGGGCAGTACGGTGTAAGCACCGTTACCGGACCCTGTGATAATCATGTGTGTTCGATCTGTCCGCGTAATCAGGTAAGGCATGAACACGTTGATGCTGTTCACTGCACCCCAAAGATTGACGTTGAAGCACCACTGCCAGTCTTTCTCGGAGAAACCCCAGAGAGGGCCAGCTTCGCCGGCACCAATGCCGGCGTTCGCAAAGACCAAATCGACCTGTGAGAAGGCTTTCAGAGATGCATCCAACAGACTCTGTAAGCTGTCGGTCGACGTGACGTCGCAACGCTCAACGCGGTGCGGAATATTTTCGGCGGCGAGGTCTGAGGCAACGGCTTCCATGGCACTCGCGTCAACATCACCTATGACGACATTGGCGCCTGCCCGTCCTAGACCGAACGCGATGGAGCGCCCGACACCGCTGGCGCCGCCCGTTATGACGGCTGTTTTACCTTGATAGTAATCGCTCATTGCTGACCTCGGGGACTGTCGGGAAGATAGAATTGACGAACCCACTTTCTGAACAGCACCAGCGTCTCGTCACCCTGGCAAAAGACCGGCTGTCGTCGATGGACTTTGTTCTCCCAGATCGGGTAGTCGTCCGATAGTCCTTCAATAATGCCGTCCATGACTTGATCGCCCACAAACTCAGNAATCTCGTTACGGACAATGAGAGTCCATCGAAGCAGCGTTTCATCCCGAGAGATGGGCTGTGCTGAGTTATAAACCAGCATTTCAGCTCCGGGGCCATAACTCGTCATGACTCGTGCAAGGCCGGGCTGGAACATGGTGGCGTGCAGTCCACCCTTCATGCCCTGCGCTTCGATTTCCGAGCGAAGGTGAACGGCGCCGTCGTCTTCCACCTCTACCGAGGAGGGTGGTGTCTGATTCTGTTTGTGAACGTACTGAAAGTGCTCGGGGTCACATGAATTCTCGGCAATATCCTGAATATGGACCGGAATGTTGAACTCAACCTGGCGGGGTTCAGTCCAGTTCTCATCGCCGATTTGCTCGATAACGGGGACTTCTCTATCTGGCTCCGCGCCTGTGGGGTGGAACCACATGTAGATCTCACCATTGACCTCGCTGGTCGGCCAGTTCTGGACTTTCGCGCGCGTCGGAATGGTGTCGCAGTAGGGGATCTTATTGCACTTACCGTCGCCACCAAACTGCCAGCCGTGAAACGGGCATTGGATCGACTCGCCGACTACCTTACCGTTNACNCCAAGGTGCGCGCCAAGGTGGGGACAAAACGCGTCGTGCACCCGTGCTTCACCCGACTCCGTTCTATAAACCACCAGCTCGCGATCTAAGGCCGTGACGGACGTAACGTCACCCGGCTTCAGCTCGTGGCTTCTAGCTACCGACCACCAACCAATGGGGAAGTCGGGNGCCGTNTTCGTTTTTGAATCGCAGACAGCGATAAGTTCCATGACTGAAGTCTCCTTGCTTATTCTTTTNGATATGGCGTGTCGTGGTTAACCGCCAAATATACTTGTAGACGGCCCGATGTCAGCNGCCAGACTGTTTAAGTAGTCGCCGTCGAGGCCATAGAACTGAATNGCGTTCTCGCCGAGAATCTGACGACCCGCATCAGCGTCAAAGCCTTTGAACGTATCGACNTANTANTGNGCNGTNTTNGGCCATGTGCCTTCCGGATGGGGGAAGTCGCTNCCCCACATGATCTGCTTGAGGCCAATTTGATCTNTCANATCCAGGTCGCGNCGTGGTACGCAGGATGCACCGATGCCGCAGTTNCGAGCGAAATACTCGCTCGGTGCCATCGNGAGNTGAGAGCGGAANTCACCNAGCTTGGCCGAGAATTGAACATCNGTGTAGTTGTGATCAAGCAGCATCAGCCATGAAGGGACCATGAACATGGTGCCGCCCTCGACGACCATGGCCTTGAGACGCGGGAAGCGCTCGAATACACCGCCCCACAACATGAAGGTGAGCGGTCGATAGAGCCAGAACATAACTTCTGAAACATAAGCCCCCATAGCGCCCGGGAGTTCGTCACTGCGATCTTCAGTCGGGAAGGCGGGTCCAAAGTATTCACTGTGCGGTGCTGGTCCGGAGTGGAAGTGAATCACAATGCCAAGGTCCTGACAGGCTTCCCAGAACGGATCGTATTTTACGTCGTGGTACGCCGCGTGCTCGCCCCACATGGTAGGTAACATGACACCTTTAAGGCCATTCTCCGCACACCATCGCGCGGCTTCAACAGCTTGATCGACATCAAATAACAGCGGAATCGATGCCACACCGACGTGGCGTCTCGGATCATTCGCAACCAGTTCAGACAACCACCGGTTGTGCGCCATAGCGCCCGCCCACTGCAATTCTGGCACCGCGTCCTTCGGCGACAGTCCCAACCCCGCTCCGAAGGGGGGCGTGTTCTGTTCGGTGATGCCATCCGGGAAAATGATTTCCGCAGCAATCCCGTCTTTCGCCAGCATCTTGTGACGCTCTTTGTAATCCCAAGCGCCGGTCAGCTCCTGCTGAATGGGCGCACGCCACTCATCGTTGATTTCTTTGATGAGGAACTGCTGCTCGGCTTTGTCCATCATCTCGATCTGGATATCCACCGCCATATCAATGAAGTCGTGGTACTTGCTGTCTACGTAGGGCTTGTACTGCGCAATAGGTAACCCAGCGTGACAGTCGGTAGAAACAACGGTTAAACGGTCAGTCATAACATCCTCATCTGAACAGTTCTGTTTGCGTTATTACGGTCAACATAGGGGACGAGATGGGTGAGAGCAACCGATGAAGAGGCCTTGTCCTAGTCCAGATGTACGACTAATTAGCCGCTACTGCAGTAGCGCACGTCGTGCCTTTTCAAGTTCGCTATCCAGCCAGTAGAGTTCGTAATCGTTACCGGTGACTGTGGCGCGTTCTCGAAGCTGGCTCAGAACCTCTATGCGAAGTTCCATGAGATCAGGTTCTTTATCAAACCCCTCAAAGATTTCGAGAAGGAGCAGGGCCTGTTCGGGTTCGCTACGCTGGAGTTTCTCACGGACAAGCGATAGCGCGGCATCCGCATCAATAATGCCTGCGAGATCATCCAAAACCGCGGACTGTGGCGTCGCATACAGCTCGCTAGTGCGATCAAAGTGGAACCAGGTTGCGTAATACTCCCAGATCGACTTTACAGCCCAGCTGACTTTTCCATGGGTTTCGGACAGCAACAGACGCTCGGGCAAACGAATCTCCACCATCAGCTCGGATAGCGACTTTCCCGCGTTCATTCCGGCAACAGTGGTGGAGTGGACAAAATCGACGGCCTCTCGGATCTTGATCATGCCTGCTCTGATTTCATTGGCACCACGCACAGGTTCGAGATGACTGGGCAGTAAGGTCTCGATTTCCAGGTTGAGTAGGTGATCAATCGAATTCATGTACTCAACAGGCTTTCGCATTTTTTCGCCGCGCATGGTGAAGAGATTGGGAAATTGCGGGAACTGGGGCCCGAAGAAGTCGCCGGTGAGTAGCACCTTATCGTCGGGCAACCAAAGCACCACGTTGTCTGCCCCCTCGGCACCGGGTGTCGCGTGGACTTCGAAACGACGCCCCCCCAGGGTAAAGGTGTAGGGGATGTCGTTGTCGACCCGAATGTCAGGAATCAAACCTCGAAAGTCCATGCCGGGCAGGGTGCGTGGCGTCTCGGGGATCCAGGGGAAAAGGATCCGATTGCGCTGATGCAGGTAGGGGTTGAGCTCCGTGAGGTACCGTTGCTCTTCTTCAAACGCCTCATGAGCGATGAGCTCGGTATTTTCCCCCGACCAAAGCCGCGTACCGCCGACATGGTCAGCATGACTGTGACTCAACACAATTTTGACGGGCTCAAAATCACCCAGAGCCGCTTTAAGCTGNCGGATTTGCTCGCTGGCNTGAATCACAAGTCCGGTATCAAAGANNACNTTGCCTTCAGANGTCGTTATGACGAAGGTATTACCGACGCCTGAGGCTCGAAATACACCGGGCGNNACTTCNTCNACCTNNATGGGAAGNGTAATCAATTCAGCNGCTGCNAGNCCGCGGGCGTTGTTCTNGGCAACCACCCCNGACATGTTGGTCACGGCCGCTTTGCCGGCGGCACTCNCNATGGTCTGGNGNGCTTTGNTCNGCAANGNATCNAGNTTGGGCAGNACCANNACGGCNACNAGTACACNCAAAGTGATTANAAGATTTCTCGGCCGCATGGTTTTCACTCTTNTTGTCTGCGCGATACTCTGTGAGANGCAGTGTGCCACAGCACGATAANAAAAAAGGAAGGTGGGTTATGGTCCGAATAGGGGCCTTTTTCTNTAGCGCGATCATGATGCTGGTGTCGGCATCTGTGATGGCCAGCGACAAGCCAAACATCATAGTCATGGTGGCAGACGATCTTGGTTGGGCCGATGTGGGTTTTCATGGCAATCAGGTGATTGAAACACCTTCGCTTGATCGGATAGCCGCTGAGGGTGCGCAACTCAATCGTTTTTACACCACACCGATTTGCTCGCCGACCCGNGCGGCNCTCATGACGGGNCGNGATCCAATTCGACTCGGNGTTGCNTATTCAACCATCATGCCTTGGCATAACAACGGTATTCACCCGGAAGAGACGTTCTTACCCGAGCTGTTCCTCGACGCGGGCTACCAGACAGCGATGGTGGGCAAATGGCACCTGGGTCATGCCCAGCAGTCCTATCATCCCAACGCTCGGGGTTTTGAGCACTTCTATGGCCACTTACACACGGAAGTGGGTTTTTACCCACCCTTTGCGAGTCTGGGCGGCAAGGACTTTCAGCGAAATGGGGTATCGATTGATGACCAGGGCTATGAAAGTTTCTTACTGGCCGACGAAGTCAGTCGCTACATAGTACAGCGGGATACAACACGCCCCTTTTTCATCTACATGCCGTTTATTGCGCCACACACGCCACTCGANGCGCCAGAAGACTTGCAGGCGAAGTACGCCGATATGCCNGATGAGCGNGGNAAGTCNCGNAGNAAAATGGCCGACAACACACGCTTCATGGCGAAAATGACGGGACGCGATAGCGCTCGCCCCATGTACGCAGCGGTAGTCGATGGCATGGACCAATCCATTGGTAAGGTACTGGATACGTTGGATACCGAGGGACTTGCTGACACCACGATCGTCCTCTTTTTCTCGGATAACGGTGGTGCTGTCTATGCGATTGGTGGTGCCGATAATGCGCCGCTGCGAGGGGGTAAGGGAGATACCTTTGAGGGAGGCATTCGGGTCGTAGCAACGGTTCGCTGGCCTGAGCAGATCCCTGCGGGTAGTCGGGTGGACTCCATCATGTCGGTAATGGATGTCTTACCCACATTGGCCGCAGCCGCCGGGATCGAGCCGTCGACCCATAACCGTCTCGACGGGCGCAACATGGTGACCGCATTGACTGAGGCTGAATCTATCCCTCGAGAGGATCTTCTGTTCTTTATTGCGGAGTCGCCGTTTAAAAATACGGTCAACGTCACGGCATTTAATGACGAATGGAAACTGGTTCAGCGAATCGAAACCGGCTTTACTTCGGTCGAGGTCACTAACTTCCTGTTTAATATCTCCGAGGACCCTTACGAGTATCAGAACCTCGCTCAGGTGCGCCCGGATGTGGTGGCCGACTTGGCGAGTGAAATCCGGCATTGGCGCAATCTCTATCCTGTGGCGGGGACGCGGTCCGAATTGATGCCACCACCGGGCTGGCGAGCGCCGATTGACTGGGCAGATTACCCGCAACAGGACGCCGACCTTCAAGCGGAGCCATCCGGCGGTATGCCGCCCGAAAATGCCATTCGCATGCTCGATTGGCAGTACGGAGAAAATGGAAGGCTCATATACAACTGCGAGCCTTATCGGTGGGCGGGTGGCGGCTTGTGCAAGCGCCAATGAGCGTAAGCCAGGGGGAGCTCAGTCGCTTGTGGGCTCAGGGTGGGCGATGCTCATTGCAGGTCTGAGTTCAGACATGGACGTATTACCCTGTAACTGTCCGACAGAATTGTAGTGGAGAGCGCTATGTCAGGTTGCCCATTCACCCACCCTCTGGATCTCGATGCCTACAAAGACGGCATGCCCTATGCTGCGCTGGCTGAGGCGCGCGCGCAGGGTAGCTTTGTGCGCTATGAGGATCCCGATACCGGAGTCCCTTACTGGGCTGCGGTAAAGCGAGATGCGTTGGATTTTGTCTCCCAAAATCCCGCGCTGTTCTCGTCGGAAGTCGAGGGGCCGTTTCCCATGGAGCCTGCGGATGAGATGACTCGCGAAGTCACCAAGATCATGAACGCGAATAGCTTTATTGCCATGGATCCACCGAAGCACGTCACGCATCGGCGCATTGTGAAGGATGCCTTCACACCTAAGGCGGTGGCGGCCATGGAGCCTTGGCTTCGTGAACAGGCCAAGGCGATTATTGACCGTGTAGCGTCCCGCGGTGAATGTGAGTTTGTAGAGGAAGTGGCGGCTGAGCTGCCCTTGATGGCAATTCTCGAGCTCTTGGGTGTACCGCTTGAAGATCGTGCGCAGTTCTTTAAATGGACTAACACCATGGCATTCGCCGATGACCCGGATATCGCTGGTGGCATGGAGGACGCGCAAACGGCTTCGTTTGAAGTGATGATCTACGCCGCCGAGCTCGCCCAGAAACAGCGACAGGGGTTTACCGGGCCGGTGATACAGGCACTGCTTGAAGGTGAGATAGACGGTCAACCCGTCACCGATGAAATGTTCTCTTGGGTGTTTATTCTGCTGATGGTCGGGGGTAACGAAAGTACACGGACTGCGATCGCGCACGGTTTGAGACTGCTCATGGAAAACCCCGATCAATTGCAGCATCTGGTTGATCATCCCGAGGATATTCCCGCTGCTGTCGAGGAAATGCTGCGCTACAACACAGCGTTCATTGCGATGCGTCGAACCGCTACGCAGGACATCGAGTGGCAAGGCTATCGATTCAACAAGGGCGACAAGATCGTTATGCATTACCACGCGGTGAATCATGACGAAGACGTCTTTGGCGATGACGCNCTTAGCTTTGATATCCACCGGATGAAGCGCATGCCNACGCTCAATCGTGAGATTCGCTCCTTTGGTATTGGCCAGCACTTTTGTCTGGGCATTAACCTTGCGCGTCTTGAAATGCGTGTCATGTTTGAGGAGTTGCTACCGCGCCTGAGGAACCCGCGACTAGCGGGAGATATTACCTATATGCGATCGTTCTTCATTTCGACGATCAAAGCGATGCCGATCGAATTTACGCCNGAGCGTTAGCGTCGGACACGAGACAAAATGCAATAACGAGCGCAGGAAAGCGCGATGGTAAAAGCGAAACAGAGGGGGTCGTCATGGCATTCACAGGTCAGTTAGCCGTCATCACTGGGGGTGGCAGCGGTATGGGCCAAGCCTGGGCGAGACAGCTTGCCAACGAGGGAGCGACCGTTGCCATCCTCGATGTGAACAGCGAAGGCATGGCCGATACTGCTTCGGGCTTCGACAGTGTTCACAGGTTTGAAATCGACATCACGGATTCATCGGCGGTAAACGCCGTATTCCGGGATATCGAAGCATCCTTAGGCCCAGTCGAGCGGGTGATTAATGCCGCGGCTATCATGCCGTTTGGGCGTCTTGTTGAAGAAGATCCGCGTGTCACCAATAAGGTGATGTCGGTCAACTACGGTGGCTTNGCNAATGTTGCNACNGCNGCNTTGCCNCCNATGCTCGAGCGAGGCTACGGCGACTTCATCAGNTTNTCATCGATGACCGGNATNATCCCCGGNCTNCTCATGGGNGCTTATGCCTCGAGTAAAGCNGCGGTCCAGCATTACAGCGAAATTCTNTATCACGAGAATCGCGACAGTGGTCTGCGCTTTNGTTGCGTTTGTCCGCCGGCGGTTGCAACGCCACTGTGGCGTCAGGCAGAAGCTACCGTGGTCCCCAAGCTACCCTCGAAGGGCGAGACGCTGACGCCCGATCAGGTGATTGCCCAAGTGGAGCGGTGCCTCGAGAGCGGTAAGCCCTTCGCCTATCCAGGCAAGCAGACCAAATTTGGCGTCATGATGCGACGCTTGTTTCCGGGTCTCGTCTGGAAGGCGTCGCACGAGGCTGAGGGTTTCTAGGGCCCTAAGCGAGACCTAGCCACCAAAGCGTTCATGCACTGCTCTGCGCCTGACCTGTACCGCCTTGCGTCGCTCCTCGGGCGACACCTTGGGAAGGTTTTCGATATAAGTCGCTAACTCTTCAGGGGATAACACGCGCGTCCGTGGCTGATCTGCTTTAGTGGGTGGTGAGTCAAGACCCTGCCAACGCATGAAAATGAGCCCCTCATCATGTCCCGCCGGATCAAGCCAGTTTGCAACTCCCGGATCCTCGAGTGAGATCAGTGCATAACAGCGACTCTCGTCTTCACGACAACCCAACTGAGCCATATTGAGTGTGCTCGTATGGTTCTCATAATCCATACTGACGAACCAACGATTGCCCAGCTGAATCCCCATGTAAGGAGCGCCAGTATCCCCAAATTCGATGAGCATGCTCTGGTCGGGTGCCAGCTTAAAGTTACCAAAGGCTGAGTACTGATCAACCAGACCGCCGGGCGTCACCCGCATATTAAAAATAGAGTTGTTAGGCACCAGCGACCACATGCGATCGGCCAGTTGAATCCAGCTTGCAGTCCGGTCATACATTGATTGGGAGGTTCGTTTTAAACCGGCAGCCAACGACGCTTCTGTCAACGGTTCTGGCGGTTGCCCATCCGTATCAAGGCGTTCGATGTACAAAGGGTCAATGCGCTCGGTTTCCCAATCGGAGTGGGTGAATCTAACTAACAGCGACTCGGCACCAGGTGCATTTTTCATCCAGTTTTTCGCGTCATCGGGCCGCTCAGGGCTTACGATAATCTCAAAATTGCCCTTTTCATCGAGGACGAGGTCTTCGTCATACAGCACATCGACATTGGTACTGGAGCCTGCGTTACCCACCCCTGGGACACCAATAACCAGCTGGAAAATGAGCTGAGTGGTATTGCCGCGGTTCCCATACAGCCGATAGCTACCCTCATCATCGAGTAGGGCGAAAAAGTAGTTGTTATCGGGATTGTCGAGACCTGCCTTACTGGTCCAGTCGACACCTCGCATAGCGCGAGGGTATTCATGCGACATCAATGCCCCCGATTTGATGGAGCCCACAATGGTATACAGCACGCCGCGATAGGCCTCTGCGGCCGCCAAGGGGTCATCAAAATTTTCATGGGTTTTATACAGTGCCAGGGTATCGCGCTGTGCCTGAATAAACGCCTCGAAGGCCGCATCCATGGGGTTCGAGGTATCTACCGCTTGTGCATCGAAGCGTGGTGCAGGGGCCGTAAATCGTCCGGCGGTAAAGCCCGCCGCGGTAACCGCTACAACAACGAATAAAAGAGCAATTTTCTTCACGGTCGACTCCTCTTGCTTTTAAGGTTCCGTGCGCGATACCAGCGGATAGCATCTGCGACGATTTCGAAAGGAGGCTTAGGTCACTTGCCTCGCATACCGTGTTTCTACTCGTCTTCCACTCGTTTTCCACCCTCCAAAGGGACGATGGTCTTACAGAAGGGGTCGGTATACTGAAAGACTGTGATATTCATCGTTGGACAGCGGCATGCTATCGACAGCTTATGAGCCTTTGAAACTCGGACCCATTACGTTGCCTAATCGCTTCATCAAAGCGGGCGCAAATGAAAATATGTCGAAGAAAGGGCGTCCTACGCGCGCCATGCTCATGCATCACGAGGAGCTCGTGAAAGGTGGCGTTGGCATGACAACCATGGCCTACGTCGCGGTTG
>NZIH01000017.1 GCA_002691565.1 Halieaceae bacterium | reverse complement strand
AAAAAGGAAAACGCTGTGTTCACAAATCAACGCAATCAAAATCTTGCTTCACCACTCACAAAAATCGGACTTAGACGTCACTGGTTAGCAGCGCTCTTACCGCTCGGTCTTGCCGCATGCGGCGGTGGTGGTGGCGATTACTCATCACCATCACTCAGCGCACCCGTTGCTATTCCATTTCCTGCAGCCGATTACTCTGAGGTAGACGCGGCCTTTCAGGCTTTTTTGGATAACAACGAGATATTTGATGGCATCAGCTATGTCCTCGTAGACAAAGAGGGAATAACGCATCAAAAAGTTTTTGGGGACCACACTGAAGACCTCATCACAATGTTGGCTTCCACCAGCAAGGTGCCGGCGGTCATGGCGATTATGGCGCTCGATGAGGACGAGTCGGTAGATTTCTCCATTAGCGAACCGGTCAGCACGTACCTACCGTTTGAGGGTGTCTATGCTGATCGGACGGTAGAGCAAATGGTCAGTAATACATCAGGTATTCCTGGCTTGAGACTGCTAGATGGGTACGGCTCTCCCGTAGGTCCAACCTTGCAGGACTTCAATCATCTCTGCCAATTCAGCGCACAGCCTTTCATGAACTTTGAAATGTGCGGGCAGATGCTTGTCCAGAACGAGCTTCCCACATCAAACCCAGCGGGCTCCGTATTCGATTACGGTGGTAGCCAATGGCAGATTGCGGGTTTGACCGCATCAATCGTAAACAATTCGACGTGGAATCAATTGTTCGATGAGTACATTGCCTCGCCCTGTGGATTGGAGGTCTTCACCTTTGGAAATCCATGGGAGGAGCTGTCTGCGTCCGGCAATACCTACACCTCGTTTGACGGTGCAACGGTAGAAAGTATGCCAGGGCAACACAACCCATCGGTGGAGGGTGGCGGCATTACAAACTTGGCTGATTACGCAAAGCTGCTTCAGGTGCACCTCAACGGCGGTTACTGTGGAAACACACAGGTATTGAGTGAAGCCTCGCTCGCATCCATGCGTGTGGACAGAGGCAGCCTGACCTTTAACCCAACGCCCTATGGTATGGGGTGGTGGATATCGAGTGATGACCCTAATGTTTATACCGATCCAGGTGCCTTCGGTGCCGTCAGCTTCATGGATACGCGACGCGGTATAGCCGGTTTTATTGCGATTGACGATTACACAAGTAGAGACTCCGGCGCACCGGGTGCGTTCCTGCGTGGTGTCGCAATGCCATTGATTCAGGCAGCGGTAGACGCGCGTTACGAATAAGTCCATCACACATCAGGCCCGCCGGGAGGACTCCGGCGGGCTCTGATGGTCAAAGCCATGTCAGTGTTAGCACTTACAGTGAGATAAGCCTTTACCCCCATCTATCTAGCCAAAAGCTCTTTTGCTATTCTCAACTGCTGTCACTGAGGAGGCTATCCGTGTTTGGTCAACTGCTACTGGGTGTTACCGGCGCTATTTTCTTTGGGTTGGGCGTAGTAAGCGTCTACGACCCCGAAATTCCAGCGGGATGGTCGGGCATTTTCATTGCCTCTCAAGACGCTTACGCGGAAATCGCAGCGATGTACGGCGGCCTCGAAATCGCTATCGGCTCCATTCTCCTCGCCTCAGCACTCATCAAGGAATACCTTAAGGCAGGACTGTGGCTCCTCTTCGTCATCATCAGCTACATTGGCGCCGCACGGGCCTTCACGGTGTTTCGTGAACTCGATTCAAAATTCGAGGTAGCAGGAAGCCAGGTCGACATTGAGATGACGTCGAGCTTTACAGGCTATACCTGGGGTGTCCTGGGCTTTGAGGTCGTCGTATCCGTATTGGCACTGATCGCCCTACTCAACCGACCGCGCTAAATCCTCACGCTAAAGTGGCGTACTCTTTCTCGAGTCGTTTTGCCGCTTTCTTGGAGACACCACCGAGTACAGCAATGGCGTTGCGCAGCCGCGCCCGAGTCAAGTCAGGCCCTAGAATCGACATGGAATCGGGAATTGAATAGGCACTGCTCTTTCCTGACATGGCGATGAATAGCGGTGCGAAGAGTGCCTTGGGCTTGAGATCAAGCGACTCAGACAGTTGCTTCAAACTCTCAAACAAAGCGCCGCGCTCCCAGTCCTGCTGAGCCTCGAGACGCCAAAGGACAAACTGCAATCGCCTGACGATTTCGTCCGCCGTGTCCGCCGTTCCCTCGAATGCCTCCGCGCTCAGGTCGACCTCACCCGACAGCAGATACGATGACATGGGCACAAAATCTGACAACACCTCCATGCGACCCTGCGCATGGGGCAATATCTTTTCGAGGGTTTCATCATTCCAAAGCCATGCTTTCAGGCGTTCTTTTAGCTGAGTCGCATCAAAATTCTCTCGGAGCCAGAGTCCGTTCAGCCATTTAAGCTTCTCGACATCAAAGATAGGCCCGCCAAGCGACACACGATCAATATCGAATGCTTCCTGCATGTCAGCGAGCGAAAACTTCTCTCGCTCATCAGGCATAGACCACCCCATGCGACCTAGGTAATTCACCAAGGCCTCGGGCAGGAAGCCCATGCGCTCGTAATAGAGGATGCTCGTCGGNTTCTTNCGCTTACTGAGCTTTGATTTATCCGGGTTTCTCAACAGCGGCATGTGGCAGAGCTCTGGCATTTCCCAGCCAAAGTATTGATACAGAAGCTGATGCTTGGGCGCCGAGTTAAGCCACTCCTCGCCACGGATAACATGCGTGATGCCCATGAGGTGGTCGTCTACCACATTGGCTAGGTGATAGGTGGGCATACCGTCTGATTTCAGCAAAATCTGCGCATCAACCATGCCCCAATCCAGCTCGATATCGCCCCGCAAACGATCCTTAACGACACAGGCTCCCGCCTCATCCGGGACGCGCATGCGGATAACAAAGGGGGCGTCAGCACTTTTACGAGCAGCCTGCTCCTCAGCCGTTAACTCTAAATCAGCCGGCTTCAGGGCGGTGGACTTTCCGGCCTCGCGCCGCGCTTCACGCAAACCATCGAGCTCCTCGGGTGTGCGGTAGCAAACGAAGGCATCGCCCTGCTCGACTAGCTGCCAAGCGTACTGACCGTAAATATCGCGACGCTCACTCTGGCGGTACGGACCATGCTCGCCACCGACATCAGGGCCTTCATCCCAATCGAGTCCTAACCATCGCAATGAGTCGAGAATCATCTGCTCCGCGGCAGCCGTGCTTCGCGCTTGATCGGTGTCTTCGATGCGCAAAATGAATTGGCCACCGTGCGCATGAGCGAAACACCGATTGAATAGCGCCATGTAGGCGGTACCAACATGGGGATCGCCAGTGGGTGATGGTGCTACGCGGGTTCTTACGGTCATTTGATGCTCTTGTGTGCAAACTCATTTAAGAGCCTCAGTTTACCAGAAGACGAATTAAGACAGCGGAAGAAACTTGGCTTTTAANCGTCACTATTCGGTACTTTGCATACACCGCGCGGTGAAAATTGGATAGGATGCGTCAAAGCCAAGAGCAAGAAGATTCATGCGCCTTTTTCAATCNATCATACCNGCCAGTGTCCTGATGGCACTGCTNACCGCCTGTGGCGGTGGCGAAAGCAATGTGGAGTCGGGAAACCGCGACGGGTTCCTTCATTACGGTAATGGGGCCGAGCCACAGGGTCTCGACCCACATGTGGTCACTGGCGTCCCGGAAAACCATATTATTCGGGCTCTGTTCGAAGGCTTAGCGGTCAAAAATCCCATGACATTGGAGCCTGAGCCGGGCGTTGCCGAACGATGGGACATCTCAGACGACGGTACGGTCTACACCTTCTATATCAACCCTGAGGCAAAGTGGAGCAACGGGGAACCAATGACCGCATCGGACTACGTCTGGTCATGGAACCGAGCGCTCCATCCCGACACCGGCTCTCTGTACGCTTACATGCTCTACCCCATCGTTAATTCGGAGGCGTACTCCAAGCGAGAAATCACGGACTTTGAGCAAGTGGGTGTAAAGGCACTCGACGATCTGACGCTCCAAGTCACCTTGAACGCACCCACGCCCTACTTTCTTCAGTTGATGGATCACTACAGTAGCTTTGCGGTACACCCCGAAACGCTTCTGAAGCATGGGAAGATGACCGACCGGTTCACACCGTGGACGCGCGTTGGCAACATTGTGAGTAATGGCGCATTCACCCTCGATGAGTGGTCGCTCAACCGGCGCATCATCATCAAGAAAAGCGAGCACTACTGGGATCGGGATAACGTGGCCCTCAACGGCGTTTATTTTTACCCCACCGAGAATGTGGTGAGCGAAGAGCGCATGTTTCGCGCGGAACAGCTCCACTACACCCAGGTCGTACCCTTAGACAAGATTCCAGAGTACCGAAAGCAGGGAAATACGTCCTATGTCCAGGCCGCCTACCTTGGTACCTACTACTACCTCGTCAACACCGACAGACCGCCAGTGGACAACGTGCTGGTCCGGCGAGCACTTTCCTACGCGCTCGATAGAGACACACTCACACGCACTGTAATGCAAGAAACCGCTATTCCGGCCTACAGCATCACGCCGCCCGACACCTTGGGTTACAACCCGCCCAAGTTGTTTGATTATGACCCCGCGAAAGCCCGCGAGCTATTAGCTGAGGCCGGCTACCCCGATGGCGAGGGATGGCCCGGGCTGGAAATTATCTACAACACGCAGGAAGCACACCGAAAGATCGCAGTCGCAGTTCAGCAGATGTGGAAAAAAGAGCTGAATATCGATATCACCATCTCGAATCAGGAGTGGAAGGTATACCTCAACTCGGTATCACAACGAGATTTCCAGGTCGCGCGCCGCGGTTGGATTGGGGACTACGTCGATGCGAACAATTTCCTGGACCTCTTTATCACCGACGGTGGCAACAACAACACCGGCTACGCCAGTGAGGAGTTTGACGACATCATCCTCAACTTAGCGCCAAAGGCTGAGACACGTGATGAGCGTTATGGTCTGTTCTATAAGGCTGAAACGATGATGATGAACGAGATGCCCATTATCCCAATCTATACCTACACCAGTAAGCACTTAGTGCACCCAAGCGTTGAAGGTATGTACCCCAACCTTATGGACTCACTCAATTTGAAATACGTGAAACTGCACCCGGGTCGTAGCCTCAATGGGGAGGCGAACTAACGTGCTGAGATTCATCTTTTGGCGATTACTTCAAGCTATCCCGGTCATATTCGTCGTGATCACGGCGACGTTCTTTCTTGTNCGCTCTGCACCCGGCGGGCCNTTNGACAGNGAGAAAGCGGTACTNCCTGAGGTGAAGCGCGCGCTCGAGGCNCAGTACAAACTCGATTTNCCGCTCCACGAACAGTACATCGCCTATTTAGGTGATCTTAGCAATGGNGATCTNGGNCCCTCGTTCAAATACCCGGGCCGCAGCGTTAACGAGATTTTGGGTAGTGGTCTTCCGGTTACCGCTGAGCTGGGCCTGTACGCCCTGAGTTTTGCGCTCCTAATCGGGGTTCTGGCGGGGGTGTTTGCCGCCCTGCGACCCAATACGCGGCAAGACTACATACCGATGGGACTGGCCATGATCGGCATCTGTATGCCGTCGTTCCTGCTAGGGCCTTTGCTCGTACTCGTTTTCGGTATCTATCTTGATTGGCTACCCATTGCTGGATGGGGAGACCTCCCGGGAGACAAAATACTGCCATCGATTACCCTCGGTAGTGCCTATGCGGCCTACATCGCGCGCCTTAGCCGAGCCGGCATGCTGGAAATCTTATCGCAGGACTATATTCGGACNGCCCGCGCCAAAGGACTGCCCGAGTGGCGCGTCGTGACACAACACGCACTGCGTGGCGGCCTCATTCCTGTCATCGCATTTTTAGGCCCCGCCTTTGCGGGCTTACTTGCGGGCTCGTTCGTTGTAGAGACGATCTTTCAGATACCGGGACTGGGTCGCTTCTACGTTCAGGCCGCGTTTAACCGCGACTACACGATGATCCTCGGCACCACGGTCTTCCTCTCGACATTGATCGTCTTCTTCAACCTAATCAGTGACGTGATCGCTGCATGGCTTAACCCGCGTCTGCGAGCGCAGTTCAAGGGAGGTGCCTAATGAATACTGAACAAACGGCACTTCTTATGGAAGCAGAGGATGGCGCATCGCTGTGGCACGACGCTTGGCTTCGTCTCAGGAAAAATCGCGCGGCAGTCACNGGCGGGGTCGTACTGGTCATCATGGTGGTTCTGGCGATTCTGACGCCCTGGATTGCACCCTACGGTTACGAGGCTCAGAACCTGGACCTTGGCGCCACACCGCCCTCCGCTGCGCACTGGCTGGGTACCGATATTTTTGGAAGAGACCTGCTCACGCAGATTCTCTACGGTGGCCGGATCTCACTGGCGGTTGGCTTCATCGCCACAGCCGTAGCACTCGTCATTGGTGTCACCTGGGGAGCCGTTGCCGGCTATGTCGGTGGCCGTATCGACTCAGTCATGATGCGCTTTGTCGACATTCTCTACGCCCTGCCCTTCATGATCTTCATCATCCTGCTGATGGTNGTTTTCGGCCGAAACATCCTGCTGCTTTTTCTNGCGATTGGTGCCGTTGAGTGGCTGACCATGGCAAGGATCATGCGAACTCAGGTGCAATCCTTGCGTCAGCAGGAGTTTGTCGAAGCGGCCGTATCCTTGGGACTACCTCCCTCGGCCATCATTTTCAAACACATCATCCCCAACGCCCTCGGCCCAATCATTGTCTATACGACTCTAACGATTCCGAGCGTGATGTTGCTNGAGGCCTTCCTAAGCTTCCTAGGTCTGGGCATTCAGCCGCCACAAACCAGCTGGGGCCTGCTTATCAGCTACGGTGCCGAGACCATGGAGGAGTACCCCTGGCTACTCATTTTCCCNGGNNTGGCNCTGACGATTACGCTGTTCTCTCTNAACTTCCTGGGCGATGGTCTTCGTGACGCGCTCGATGTTCGCGGTTCCAAGGATTAATCCATGAGTCTGCTCAACGTTAATGATTTAAGCGTCAGCTTCGTTACTCGGAACGGGACCACAGAAGCNGTCAAACATGTCAGTTTCACGGTAGAACCNAAGTCCATCACCGCCATCATCGGCGAAAGCGGCTCTGGGAAATCGGTCTCCTGTTACGCACTCTTAGGCCTGATACCACAGCCCCCGGGAAGAATTGACTCAGGGACCGCCGAGTTCAACGGACAGGATCTACTCGCATTATCGCAGCGAGAGCTTCGCAGTATTCGAGGCTCGGATGTCGCCATGATCTTTCAGGACCCAATGACCTGCCTCAACCCCTACATGCGGATTGGCGAGCAACTGGTTGAGCCCCTTCTCGTGCACGGTGTGGCGGACAAAGAAGCAGCGACCCGGCGAGCAATAGAACTACTTGATGAAGTGGGCATTCAAAACCCGGAAGCGGCTATGCGCGCCTATCCGTTCGAGTTCTCCGGCGGCATGCGGCAGCGGGTCATGATTGCTATGGCACTCATCACTGAGCCCAAACTTCTGATTGCCGATGAGCCGACCACAGCCTTGGACGTCACCATTCAAGCCCAGATTCTTCGCTTGATTAAGTCGCTGCAGGAAAAGCGCGACATTGGCGTTTTGTTCATCAGTCACGACCTCGCTGTGGTCTCCGATATNGCTGATCANATTGTNGTCATGGAGAAGGGGCTAGTNGTTGAGCAAGGCGCACCCGCGGACATNTTNACCAANGCNCAGCACCCCTACACGCAAAAATTGTTGGCCGCTATTCCCAGCGGCGCGCCACCCGAGCCCGACAACGAGCGAGACACNCTGATTACAGCCANCAACCTNAANACCTACTTCACCTCTGAAAATAGTGATGAGCCGGTCAAGGCCGTTGACGATGTATCGCTATCAATCCAGCGGGGCGAAGTGTTGGGGCTTGTCGGAGAGTCCGGTAGCGGCAAATCGACCTTTGGCCGNTCATTGCTGCGGTTGACACCGATCACCGATGGGCAGATCAGCTTCGATGGAATCGATGTAGGTGGACTTGATCGCAATAATCTCAAAGCGCTTCGACGTCGAATGCAGATGATTTTTCAGGACCCCTACGCATCACTGAACCCTCGTATGACAGTCTATGACACGCTCGCTGAGCCCCTACTGCTCCACAAGATTGTCGATCGATCAGGTATTGATGCCGCCATTAGAGAACTCATGGACAACGTGGGTTTGGCGCGCGGTTTTGCCAAGAAATACCCTCACGAATTCTCGGGCGGTCAGCGACAGCGCATTGCCATTGGCAGAGCGCTGGCGACAAAGCCGGAGTTCATTGTTGCAGACGAACCCGTTTCGGCACTCGATGTCACCATTCAGGCGCAGATTCTGGATTTACTCAAAGACCTAAAGGACGAGTACGGGCTCACCATGCTCTTTGTCTCGCACGATCTGGCTGTGATTCGGCAAATTGCCGACCGTGTGGCAGTGCTGTATCGAGGAAAACTCGAGGAAGTGGGTAACACGAGCGAAGTCTTCAACTCGCCTCAAAGCGATTACACCGAGCGATTGCTGGCCGCAATACCAGGAAAATCAGCCGCCTAACGCTATATAGCTGGCGAATTAGCCTCTGTTTCACACACTGAGAAATAGAAACTGAGGGCTTCATCTGTGACGGGACCACTGATCCCGTTAGGCTGTAAGCACAAAGCACCAATTTAGCGCCCGGACNCTAGACTACGTCCGCTACGATTCAATGGGGGAAATAGTGACAAACATAAGACTAATAGGCTCATCGCTAATCTTCGCAGGGCTAATTGCGCTCAGCGCCTGCGGGGGCGGAGCAGGTGGCGCTTCTGAGCCAGTGATCGTCGCTCCTACACCTCCGCCGCCGGCAGCTCCGGTCTTAGAGACGTTCTCACTACTAAAAGAAAATAATCCAGACCTCGCGGGTGATATCGAATTTGTTTTGGAAGGAGATACCTTCTCGGCAAGATCACCGACAGATCTATCTGTGGTCTCGCTGACGCCAACGTTTTCTTTCACTGGTACTGAGGTATCTGTAGACGGTGCTGAGCAAACCTCTGGCGAATCGAGCCAGGACTTCACTCCCATTTTGAATTACACGGTTACCAATGAGTCGGGAACAACGAAAAGCTATCAAGTCGACTTAACACGATTCACGGGACTCCCCATCATTTATCTGACGACCGAAACACCCGTGGAGTCAAAAGAGGACTATGTTAATGGTACTTTCCGCCTGGAGGGCGGCAGGGAATATGACTCTGTGGATGAGATGGCCATGGAGATTCGGGGTCGGGGCAACTCAACCTGGTTCGTTCATCCCAAAAAGCCCTACCAAATGAAGCTTGAATCCAAACGAGACCTGTTTGGCATGCTTGAGGATAAAAAATGGCTCTTTCTCGCCGAGTACTCCGATAAAACANTGGTGCGAAACCACCTTGCCTTTTCACTCGGCGAGCGGACGACATTGACCTGGTCACCCAGCGGTCATTTCGCAGAAGTCTTCGTCAACGGGGAGCATGATGGCTTCTATCATATTACTGAAAAAGTAGAGGATGGCAGCAACCGTGTCGATATCGGCGATACGGGTTTCCTGCTGGAAATCGATCAACCAGATCGCCTGGATCCCGATGATGTCTCGTTTCAAACCCCTACTTACCTCATCAATATCAAAGAGCCGGGACTTGCCTACTCCGACCCCGAGTTCGCTCAAGTGCGCCAGCACATCAATGAATTTGAGACGGTTCTCTTCAGCAGCGAGTTCGCAGATCCAACTAATGGCTATCGCGCTTATGCGGATGTCGATAGCTTCATCGACTGGTTCTTGGTCAATGAGATTGCAAAGAACGTTGACGCCCAATGGTATTCGAGCATTTTCCTCCACTGGATACCGGGTGAGAAAATTCGAATGGGACCCATTTGGGACTTCGATCTAGGCTTCGGAAACGTTGATTACGCGGACGCCACCTACCCTGAGGGCTGGTGGGTTCGTTGGAACACGTGGATCGATCGGATGATTGAGGACCCCTACTTCGCGCAGCGGGTCAAACAGCGCTACGCAGATATCGACGCTCAGCGTCCCGAAATCAAAGCCGACATCAACGCATGGGCAGAGCATCTGAGCCTCTCTCAGGCGGAGAATGACTCAATATGGCAAACGATTGGCACCTATGTGTGGCCAAACCCGGTTGTCTATGACACCTATGAAGAGGAGGTTGAGCATTTGGTTGAGTGGCTCGACACCCGCATGGATTGGTTAGCCGAAGCGATAGACGGCCTTTGAGCCCCCAAGCACACAAATAGGTGTAGTGGCTTATTAGCGAACGCAGGCTCAGGTGAATGACCTGTCACCGGCCTTACAAACAATAGGCGCACTCTCCGCCACCGAGTATTGACTCTCCAGAATGGTCGATACAAAACGCCAGGTGGACGTTACCTGCTCCGGTGTGAATTCAACTACCGTCCAGCCGCGGCGAGAGGTATCGAGATCATGGAGTTCAGCGCTGCTGCNGAGCAAGGCCTCACGCATCATCTTGGGCGGAGCCGGTAAATAAGCCTCCATTCCTGGGCTTGTGATACCGGGTGTACCAATTTCGACACCTACTGCATCGCCTGCACCATTTCGCATATTGAACGCCCACGCATTGTGCGTATCACCGGCAAGTACAACGGGGTTGTTTCCAAATTGCGTGAATAGACCGTGAATACGCTCACGACAGGCAGGGTAGCCATCCCAAGCGTCTAGGTTCATGGGCAGCTTCGCCTCTGCAATTTGTTGAAGCCCCTCAAGGCGCTTGCTGTATCGCTCNGGCAGCTCCATCTTGTCGATGGTCTCCTGAGGGATCAATGGTGTGGTGAGCTTACCCATCAACACCTGCTGACCAATGACCTGCCAGACACTGCCGCGGTCATGACTCGCCGCCAATTGCGAACCCAGCCAATTCTCCTGATCGGCNCCCAGGATCGTCCGCTCAGGGTTCATGAGCTGCTCTTTGACAAACGCCTGTGCACCGCCGAATTTCTCGAGGTCACGCTGGTAGATAAACTGCTCGTCGCGACCGTGAAGTCGCGTATCCAACATGATCAGATCCGCCAACTGCCCTATTTCAAAGGCGCGATAGATGGGCGCCTGATCGGTTTGAGCGGCCGTTCGAATGGGCATCCACTCGTGATATACCTTTCGTGCAATCGCGATGCGCTCNTCAAAATCACCCTCACCTTCGTTGTGATTTTCCGCACCCTCTTTCCAGGTGTTATTGGTCAGTTCATGGTCGTCCCAGACACAGATCCACGGGTGCGCTGCATGCGCGGCTTGTAGGTCCCTGTCCGAGCGGTAGACCGCGTATCGCTCTCGGTAGTCAGCCAGCGAGACGATTTCATTGACGGGCGTTACCGCACGCCCCAGCGTCTCTTCTGCAATCGGGTTGACGTAGCGACCCCGCGCGTATTCATAGAGATAGTCCCCGAGGTGAAGCACGAGATCGAGNTCGTTCTTCGCTATATCGTCGTACGCATGAAAATAACCCTGCGGGTAGTTTGAACACGACGCGACACCCATTCGAAATTGCTTCACACNACCTTTAGGCAACGTTTTGGTGCTTCCAATATCAGAGTGCTGTCCGTTGACCACAAAGCGATAAAAATAGCGGCGACCCGGCTTCAAACCCATGGCATCAACNTTGATCGTAAAATCTCGCTCGGCAGACGTTTTGGTAACACCACTCGCGGCTAGGTCACCGAANGAGCGGTCGTAAGCTACCTGCCAGATAACATTATCAACAGGCTTGGTACCGGTCGGGGGCACATACCTAGACCATATAATCACGCGATCAGCCAAGGGGTCGCCCGATGCCACACCGTGCGTGAAGCCGCTTTTCGATCCTGTGTCTGCCAGCACGTGCCTAGCACTGAAGGCACCTGCGCCAATACCCAAACCCTTTAATATCTGTCTTCGATCCAACTTCATGATGATTAAACTCTCTGACTACATCGTCGAAGTGTTCAGGCACCCGACTAAAAATTGATGAATTTTTTGTTTCGTTATCGTTGCTTTGAAAAGAGGGTAATGGCTCTCAAGCGCACTATGCGACAATAACCCAATGAAGAATTCGANCAAGCCAAATATAGACAGCCCATGGCGTTTCAGTACAGCACCTTGTATGGACTGGAGCGATCGACACTGTCGCTATTTTTGGCGTTTGATAACGCAGCNNACCCGCGTCTANACGGAAATGGTCACCACTGGGGCGNTGATCCACGGTGATAGCGAGCGACACCTGAAATTCAATGACGAAGAGCATCCGGTCGCCCTTCAGTTAGGTGGCTCTTCCCNTGCTGACCTTGCGGTCGCNGCCAAGATGGGCGCCAGCTATGGCTATGACGAGNTTAATCTCAACTGCGGGTGTCCGTCAGACCGTGTTCAAAACGGTGCCTTCGGTGCGTGCTTGATGCGTGAGCCTGAGCTTGTGAGGGACTGCGTTGCTGCAATGAATGATGCCGTCGATGTTCCTGTGACCGTCAAACATCGACTGGGCNTCGATGATGACAATAGCTATGACATTGTCCGGGACTTCGTGGGTACAGTGGCCGAGGGAGGTAGTCAGGTGTTTATTGCGCATGCCCGCAATGCCTGGCTACAAGGGCTGTCACCCAAGGAAAACAGAGAAGTGCCGCCACTTAAGTACGAATGGGTATACCAGCTAAAAAAGGACTTCCCTCACCTGACCATTGTGCTGAACGGNGGCATTACAACGCTTGATGACTGCGAGGCGCATCTCAGTCATGTGGATGGTGTCATGCTGGGGCGGGAGCCCTATCAAAACCCCTGGTTGCTTGCGGGGGTAGATNCACAGCTCTTTGGTGACCAAGCGCACGATCTGTCTCGCTACGAGGTCGCGCTAGCATTAATGCCCTACCTGGAGACTGTCCTGAGCCGTGGTGGGCGAGNAAACCACGTTCTGCGCCACGTCCTCGGCTTGTANCAGCGTCAGCCGGGTGGAAAGTTGTTTCGCAGGCTGCTGAGTGAGGGTATGCACAAGGCGGGAGCCGATGCTGCACTCTTTAAAGAAGCGGTCGATGCTACCGAGGCGCTAATCGCCCGTCGCAGCGCTTAAAAATCCTCGTCCCACTCGTCTTCTTCGAAGTCAGAAAACGTATCTTCAACCACGCCATCATTCACTAGGGCCTCGCGGTTCTGTAGGTAAGCGTCGCGAATGAAGACATAGCGATCACCCGTGATGAGGTCCTCAGCATCTAGAAGGTCTGCTCGATATTCCAGGCCTCGCCATCCACGAGATCCCCAGGTGACGAGATCGTCTTCAAAAACATAATCGTTGGCCGACATGAAGCTATCGGTGATATCGCCAATGCCTGACCGGAATGTCCGTGGCCCAAGGAATGGCACCATNACATANGGGCCCTCTGCCGCTCCCCAACGCGCGAGCGTATGACCAAAGTCAGTCTCNTAGCGCGAGATCCCCATATCGCTGGCAACATCAATAACGCCAAGGAGACCAAACGTCGTGTTGACCAGTACGCGTCCCGTGTTCTTTACCGCGTGCACGGGTCGACCTTGCAGCAACGCATTGATCGCCCCATTTACATCGGACAGATTGTCGTAGGCATTCATTAAACCGCGCCGAATGGGCTTCGGAACCGTGTCGTCGTAGACCACAGCGATGGGCCTCAAAATCGCCGCATCTGCTGCGTCGTTAAACTCAAGGATGTCTCTGTTGAGCGACTCAAAGGGGTCGTCATTCGCCATTGCAGGGGCNGCGGCAATCGCGAGCGAGATCNCTACAACTGCCGAAATAACGGGATTAGATGCTGGTGACACTGTGTGTTTCTCTCTTGTGCGTGGCGCTACTTTAACAAAAAGTATAAAGCTCAACGCGGATTATTCGTCATCCATGCCTCAACGAATTGCCACTGCTGATCGAGACGCTTGGCCGAGACGGGCAGCTTGGTGCCCAGCTGTTGCGCGAACAAGGATACGCGAAACTCCTCTAGCATCCANCGAAAGCGAACTGCCTCGGGACACAACACATCGAGCCCGGGATAGCGTTTCGTNCCATCAACTAATCGCTCGATTTGTGGCAACAACATCGACATGGATTTTTCGTCCTTACCACCCTGTGCTGGCAGGCGCTCGGCACGAGTTGCGATCGCTTTAAGGTATCGCGGGTAATACGTTATCCACTCGGACGACGTCTCGACAAGGCTCTTAGTNCTAAAGAGCATTTGCAGTTGCCGCTCCATATCTGCTCTTGCTTCCGAGTACTCATTCGCTCCGTAACGCGCAAGCATCGTCCAGGTATCAGATGCCACCTTGATCGCTTGTGCTAAGTGGTTTCCCATCTCCAANACATGTGGCACCCACCGTGCTGTCACGGACCGTTGAACGGTGGCAAATTGATCTTGCGCGCGTGGCAGCGTGACGCCGTCTAATANCTGCCATAAACCACCCTCGATAATGGCATCCACTAATGGCTCTCGCTCTAATCGGGCACCAGCAAGAGAAAGTTTCGACATGTTATCGACAAATAGCTGCTTTTTAAGGTATTTAGCGGTCTTTAGATCACTTTGAAGCAGGAGGCCAGCNACGCCCAGTCGGTGCTGGCGGTCTGCTTCTACCGGGTAATCGAGGAGACGCACCGACAACTGCCCCGACCCTTCCTTGATGACTGCTGGGTAAGCCAATACTTCTGCCCCCGCCGACTTGCCTCGCCACTCTGTCGGCAAATCATCGAAGTCCCATCGCGTCACATTGACCCGCTCGACCGTGTTACGAGTGGTGACAACCTCAACCGGTGAATTACTGCGAAACTCGGACACCAACGTGGCCAAATCACGGCCTTCTGCTAGTAGCTTTTTATGATCATCGACGACTCGAATGTTCATCAGAAAGAAAGGTTCGATAGCCACCTGGGCCCAATCGCCGGCGGCAATAGTGACTGAGCGAATCGCCTTAATTTCGCGGGTCAGTGCCTGAGCTAATGGCTCATCCGCCGCTGTCAGACGCTCCAACAGCTCGTCAGCGACGTCCGGTGCAGGCACAAGTTGCTTACGGAGCTGCTTTGGCAGTCCCTTGATCATCGCAATCAACTTTTCTCTTAAGAGACCTGGGACTAACCATTCGAAGCGGTATCGGGGCACACGGTTCATGAGCGCGCGCGGGATAGTGACCGTGACGCCATCACGATTCCCACCCGGCTCGAATTGATAGGACAGCTGAAAACTGATCTCTCCCACCGCAAGTGTCTTCGGAAACTGCGCCTCGACCTCTCCGCCCGGATCACGCGAGAGCACTTGCTCTCGATTCATTCTGAGGCTTTGCTGAGCTGTCTCGTCGCGACGCAACCATTTGTCGAGCGCTACGCCACTCGCACAGTCCGGTGGCAGTCGCTCATCATAGAATCGAACCATCGACTCCTCATCCACCAAGAGATCTCGCCGCCGGGTTCTCGATTCCAGCTCCATGACGTCACTCACGAGCTTTAAGTTGTGCTTCAAAAACTCAGGCGACTGGCGGTAGTTTCCAGATACTAGACCGTCACGAATCATGATGGATCGGGAGGTTTTCGGGTCTATCCCGGCATAGTGCACCCTTTGCCCGTCACTGATCGTCAACCCAAACAGCGACACCCGCTCTTTCGCCATGACACGACTCGAGCGCGCGTTCCACGCAGGTTCGTAATAGTGGCGCTTGAGGAGAACTGGATTGGTATCCAGTAACCAGCCGGGCTCTATCGCAGCACACTGCCGAGCGAAGACCTGTGACGTTTCCACCAGCTCTGCCGCAACCAACCATTTAGGTGGTTTCTTGTACTGTCCCGACGCTGGGAATACTTGGGCCTTTCGGTTGCGAGCCGCATTGAATTTTCTACCCTCGTCTTGCTGAGCAATATTACCCAACAGGCCCGACAACAGCGCGCGATGGATGGCCTCGTATTTGTCGTCGTAGGATTTCAGTTCGGTTACCCGAAACTTCATCTGGCGGCACGACACGACAAGCTGGTAGTGAACCTCGCGCCACTCTCTGATGCGCAAATAAGAGAGAAACTCCCGATCGCACAATTTCCGAAATTGGTTCTGACTCAGGGCCTGCCGCTGTTCTTCCACGTATTGCCACAGATTGAGCCAGGCAATGAAATCGGACTGGGGATTGTTGAATCTTGCATGCTGCTGATCGGACTGTGCCCGCTTCTCCTGCGGTCGCTCGCGCGGGTCTTGTACGGAAAGCGCACTGATAATCACCAGCGCCTCATTCAAGCAGTCACGACTGGCCGCATCCAAAAGAATACGGCTCAGCTTTGGATCCACCGGTAGTTTTGCCATGGCTCGCCCTACGGACGTGAGCTTGGCATTGGCATCTACCGCTCCCAATTCCGTCAGCAGTCGAAAACCATCGCGGACCATTTTCGGATCAGGGGGATCGACAAAGGGAAACTGGCGGACATCCCCCAAACCGAGCTCCAGCATTCGGAGAATCACCGAGGCTAGGTTAGTTCGTAAAATTTCGGCGTCGGTGAACTCAGGGCGAGACAAAAAGTCCTGCTCCGAATACAAACGGAAGCAAACACCCTCGGCGACTCGACCACAGCGCCCCTTGCGCTGATTCGCACTCGCCTGCGAAACCGACTCAATGGGAAGACGCTGTAGACCCGACCGGTGACTGTAACGACTAATNCGGGCATCACCGGGATCAATAACGTATCGGATGCCCGGCACAGTGAGCGATGTTTCCGCCACATTGGTCGCGAGTACAACGCGCATACCCGCGCCGGATCGGTTAAAGACCCNATTNTGNTCGGCATTGCTCAAGCGCGCATAGAGGGGTAGNACCTGAATGCGTTCCCGNCCACGCAGTTCTTTNGCCAGATCGCGAATTTGCCGCTCTCCNGGACAGAAAACGAGCACATCGCCGCGCGGCCCATGTCGCTCAGCTTCAATCTCATCGACCAGCTGAGATACCTGACGCTGCAGACCACGATCGCGGTCCTCGACGCTCTCAAGGTAATGGACATCCACAGGATAAGTGCGTCCGGACACCTCAATAATGGGGGCATCGTCAAAGTGCTGACTGAAGCGATCAACATCGATGGTTGCCGATGTGATAATAACTTTGAGATCAGGGCGTTTCGGCAGTAAGCGCTTCAAATACCCGAGAATAAAATCAATATTGAGGCTGCGCTCGTGTGCTTCATCGATTATCAGCGTGTCATAAGCCTGAAGCTGGCGATCGTGTGACAGCTCGCTCAGCAAAATGCCGTCCGTCATGACTTTTACTGCAGTCTGCTCGGTGACGTCGTCATTAAAACGCACTTGATACCCCACCAGGGCGCCAACCGTGGTGTTNAGNTCTTCTGCGATACGACTGGAAACCGCGCGAGCCGCTATGCGACGCGGCTGAGTGTGTCCNATACGTTTTTCGCGGCCCCGACCGAGCTCAAGACACATCTTTGGTAGCTGTGTCGTTTTACCTGAACCCGTCTCTCCCGCAATCACTACTACTTGATTCTCGNCAATGGCGCGCATGATCTCGTCTTTGCGCGCAACAACCGGCAGCTGTTNNGGGTATGCAATGTGTTGAGGAACTAACCGTTCAGCACGGCCCTNATGGCTTTTACTCACGCGTTCCTCAACTCAACACAGGATTGGGATCAACCGTTGGCAGCTAAGTCTCTCAGCTCCCGTCTAAGAATTTTACCGACATTGGTTTTGGGCAGATCATCCTTGAAAACAATCGACTTTGGCACTTTGTAGCCAGTGACCTGCTCTCGCATATACGCCATCACGTCATCCTCGCTAAGTGCATCATNGGCTTTCACNACATAGAGCCGAATAGCCTCNCCTGTGGCCTCTGACGGAACGCCAACGGCGGCACATTCCAGCACGCCCGGGTGCTTGGCGCAGACGTCCTCCAGCTCATTGGGATACACATTAAACCCAGAGACAATAATCATGTCTTTGATGCGATCAACAATTTTTATATAGCCGTCCGGNTGTATAACNGCCACGTCACCGGTGGAGAACCATCCTTCGTCGTCTAGCACATCGGCCGTCGCCTCTGGCCGCTGCCAGTAACCCTGCATGACCTGCGGCCCCTTGATACACAGTTCTCCAGCCTCACCAAACCCCAAGGTTTCGCCGGTATCCGTCACGGTTTTGACATAGGTCTGCGGNACGGGAATACCAATCGTACCCAACTGACGACCATTTCCGGGGTTGGTGGTCGCTGTCGGTGAAGTCTCCGTTAGTCCATAGCCCTCATACACATGACATCCNGTAACCTCTGCCCATCGCTCAGCTGCGGCTTGAGTCAATGCCATACCGCCCGACATGGTGAGTTGCAGATTCTCAAACCGAATGCTTTTAAATCGCTCATCGTTACACAGCGCAACAAACAAGGTATTCAGTCCTGCAAAGACGGTCGGCTGGTATTTCTCAAATGCGTCTACCACAGAGCCCAGATCACGTGGATTGGGAATAAACAGCGTATGCGCTCCTTTACGGAGTGAGTACATGGAAACCGTAAAGGCGTAAATGTGATAAACCGGCAGCGGCTGCATGAACACACTGCCTCTAGCATCGATGCCGAAGGTTTCAAAAAATCCATCGATCTGCATAACGTTGGCCACAATGTTGCCGTGAGACAGCATGGCGCCCTTTGCTACGCCCGTTGTGCCACCTGTGTACTGCAACATCGCCAGATCATCGAGGCTTAACTCTACCGGTGTGAACTGGCCCTGNGCGCCTCGCNTCAGGGCGTCATTAAACTTGACGACATTGGGTAACGTGACCTTGGGAACCATTTTCTTGATGTATTTAACCGCGGCGTTCAACAGCCAGCGCTTGGGTGCTGGATGAAGATCGGCTATCTCGGTCAATACGATTTTCTCNATACCTGTTTTGGCAACGACATTGGCGGCCGTTTCTGCCACGTTCGCTTGAACCACCAGAATACGAGCGCCCGAGTCATTCAACTGATGCTCGAGCTCGCGTTCCGTGTAGAGAGGGTTGGTGTTTACCACCACCATGCCAGCACGAAGGGTTCCTAGGCAGGCCACCAGGTACTGGATGAGATTGGGCATTTGAATGGCGACGCGATCACCCTTGGACAAGCCGGACTCATTTTGTAACCAGCTCGCGAAATTCGCAGATAACGTGTCTAGCTCAGCATANGACAGCGCATGCCCAACACTCGAGCAGGCGGGCATCTCCGCATAATCGGTCATGGCCTCTTCAAATAAAGCAACGATCGACGAATANGCAGTGACGTCAACATTCCATTCGATATTGAGCTCGTCATAGCGCGCGGCAATGGCCGCAGAGATATCGGCTTGCATTCAGTTAACCCCGTTTTTTTGATTATGGTATTTTGCAACGACATAACAGTCGTTTCCGCGAGGTACCCCCATGGACATCACCAACATAACGTTTGACGAACTCGCGCTGGGTGATGGTATCGAAGTTAGTCGCTTAGTCACAGCGCGGGATGTCGAACTTTTTGCCGTGGTGTCCGGTGATCACAACCCCCTGCACCTTGATCCCGAGTACGCGGCTACCACACAGTTTGGTGAGTGCATTGGTCATGGAATGCTCATTGGTGCCTTCGTAAGTGCCGTGATTGGCCTCGAGTTCATGGGGCCGGGCACGGTCTATCTGGGTCAGAATCTCGAGTTTCGGTCACCCATTTTTCTTGGAGATACCCTCAGCATTAGCTTGACCGTGACCGATAAGCACGCGCGCAAGCCGTGGGTCACCATGGCGCTGTCTGTGAAGAATCAAGATGGGAAAGAGGTATGCCGGGGCGAATCTCGCGTCATTGCCCCCACGGAGAAGAAAACGGTGACAGTCGTGCCACCACCCTCGGTCGAACTATTGGATCACGACTCGCCGCGCTTGTCTGATGCGAACTGATCTGGATCCATATACATCAGCTCTACAACGATCTTAGGCTCGCTTTTAGACGGTGTCATAGCCACCATGAGCACGTTGATGTCCTCACCGTGCTGCGTTGGGCCCGACGCACCGAGCAGGCGTGTATCGGTTGCGACGCCATTCGCGTCGTTGGCCGTGAACGTTTTCAGCGCACCCTCTTTACTGAGGGCTGTCAGCAGCTCCTTAAGCAAAGCGACCAAGCCGTCTCTAAAACGGGTGTAGTTGATGTCACCACGGTAGGCAGACATGTGAAGCTTCATGTTGAGCTGAACGGTTTCGTCGCCCTCAAATTCGAGTTGGGTGATCGGGACCACCTCGCCATCGACAAGACGCCGAAACACGCCCTTGGAGACCGTACGTGTCGTCTCGAAGAATGCTTTATTCAACAAGTGAGCCGTTAGCTGGCCCAACTGGTCGTATGTCATCGTAGAATTACCCAATGCCATGATTACTTCCCAACAATTAGATCGAAAAATGAATAGTTTAGACGCACCGCTTTCTTGTAATTTCCTCATGGAGGTGTGGGTGCCACTCCGAGGTGAGAGCTTATCAGTATGATCGAGCGTGGCAACAAAGATTGGCGCTTAATGCCTCGCCCGGGTTTCGATGTTGTTAACGAAACGCCGCGATCTCATGAATTTGATGACGACTATTACTCCCCTGAGGATGGCTTGGCTGAAAGCGCTCATGTCTTCATTGAGGGGGGCAACGTCATAGATCGCATGCGGAGCCTCAAGCACGGCGATACACTCGTTATCGGAGAATTGGGCTTAGGCACCGCTCTGAATCTCGCCCTGGTAATGCAGGCATGGTCAGAACACGCGCCAGCCGGTGCACGCTGCCACGTCATTACCGTCGAAAAATACCCGCTCTCCAAAGCGCAATTGCGGCAAGCCAGCGAGCGATGGACTACCCTGCATGACGAGTTTTCTAAAATCCTGGCGCGCTGGCCATCGCCCATTCCCGGATGTCACCGACGATCGGAGCTTGCTGATGGCTTATCCGTTGATTTCTGGTGGGAAGATGTCTCTGATGCACTGGTCGATCTCGAGTCTTATGGAAACCGCTGGGTCGACGTCTGGTTTCTCGATGGTTTCACGCCCTCTAGAAATGAAGCTATGTGGGCAGAAGACGTGTTGCGTGGTATAGCTAACCTGAGTCGCGACTCAGCCTGTGTAGCCACATTTACAGCGGCTGGCGATGTGCGGCGATCGCTCGAGGGTTTGGGGTTCAAGATGTCCAAGCGACCGGGCTTTGGTCGAAAGCGGGAGTGCATGCACGGGCGTTTAGATCTTGCCACAGCATCACCTGTTAATGGCGCGAAACAGAAAAATCAGACATCCAAAGGGCGAGAAAATGAAACGCCAAGAGAGCGCGGAAAAACGACGGCCTGGGATCAACCTATCCACACTCAGGAACCAAAATCCTGCCTAGTGCTGGGTGCTGGCCTCGCGGGCAGTCATGTAGCTCGGCGACTTGCAGAACGTGGCTGTAACGTAACGGTGCTGGAAAGAGGCACCATTGGCTCGGGGGGCTCCACGCAACCACAAGGTGTGATTTATACGCGACCGTCCCACAAGCACGGCAAGTTGGCAGACTTTTCGCTCACTGCGTATGAGTTCTCAGTTGATCATCATCGTCAGAAATTCCATGACGGCTCACTCAAGGTAGGTACCGACGGTAGCCTATCAGGCTATCTGCAATTGGCATCAGACGACGTCCTCAAACGATTAGCCATCGCTTTCGATCATGAGGACAGTCCGCTTAAGGTCGTAAGCGCAGAAGCGGCGTCATCGATCGCCGGTGTGCCACTGACTCAAGGCGCGCAGCATTACCCTGACTCTGGCTGGCTCTATCCCCGAGCCGTCTGTGCTGAACTTCTGGACCACCCTAATATCACTGTTGTCGAGGGCCTTGGGGACACAGCGCTACAAGCAAATACCAATGACGAATGGCGCGCTATCAGCGCCACAGGCGCCTGTATAGCCGCGGGTGATACCGCCGTTGTTACCACGGCCTGGGAGGCGCTCAAAGATGGGAGGCTTCATTGGTTACCACTACAACCAATAAGGGGTCAAACCACCCTACTCCAGTCGCACAGTGAATTGGCCGAATTGAAGTGCACCGTCTGCCATGCAGGCTACACACCGCCCGCAAAAGAGGGCCAGCATTGTATTGGTGCCACCTACGGACTGAATGAGACCTCGACGGAGGAACGACATGAAGACCACGAGANCAATATCCAACAGCTCTTGTCGCATATCCCCTCCCTCACTCAGGCGGTTACTTCTCAGTCGTTGGTGGGCCAGGCGGCAATACGGTGCGCTACCAGTGATTACCTGCCCATCGTAGGCTCTGTACCCGATGAGACTCAATTCCTGGTGACCTACGATGGCCTTCGCCACGATCGAAAGCGACTTATCGAAAAAAAACAACCAAACATCAAAGGCTTATATGTGTTAACCGGACTGGGATCTCGCGGCTTAACNTCGGCGCCTCTGCTGTCAGAGATTCTGGTCTCGCAGATGATAAACTCACCGCCACCGGTAACCCGCTACTTACACCAGGCAGTGTCGCCGGCTCGATTTTTGAAGCGGCGGTTGATCAAGGGCGACCTAAAATGAAAATCGTGAAAGCGCTTGGCTTCATCGTACCTACACTATTTTCTAGCCTTGTACTCGCGTCAGCTGCGCTGGCGACGCCACCNCCTGTCTATGACTACGTTGTTAAAGAGCGTCGTGCTATCGATCGCGATAATTTCACACAGGGTTTAATGATCTGGGACGACAAGCTGTGGGTCAGTTCAGGTCTCTATGGGGAGTCATTCATCGCTCGCTATGAGTGGCCGTCACTGNCGAATCGGCAGATTACNAAGCTAGCCGATCGTTATTTTGCCGAGGGGCTCGCTGAGCTCGACGGCCGACTCTACCTTCTCACTTGGCGCTCCCGGGAATTACTCGTTATGGATCCCGATTCAATGACGATTGTGGATACGCTCGCGTTGCAAGGCGAGGGCTGGGGCGTTGCCAGCGACGGTAGCCAACTCTGGATATCGGATGGCACACACCGATTGTCTGTTTGGGAAAAGAATGAGGTGAAGCGAACTATCGAAGTCACCTACGAGGGAAAGCGCATCTCTCAGCTCAATGAACTCGAGTGGGTCANCGGAGAAATCTGGGCAAATGTGTGGTTAACCGATCAGATCGTTCGCATCGACCCCACTTCGGGCATAATCACCGGTATTATAGATCTTCGTGGACTACTTCCTCGCAATGAGCGTCGACGCAATACCGATGTATTAAATGGTATTGCGGTAGATCCCAAGACCGGTGCCATTTGGTTGGGCGGCAAGCGCTGGCCCACTCTCTTCCGTATTGAGCTCACCGAGCGAAACCCACATTAACGTCAGGAAATGTCATGAATGCAGTCGTAACGCCATCCACCCACCCCGCTTTTGAGTTAACTCGTCGCGTCCCCATCGAGTCGTTGGGTTTGGAGGTTCAGGAATACGTTCATAAAGTGACAGGCGCCAGACACCTCCACATGGGGACTAACTCAGACGAGAACGTGTTCATGGTCGCTCTGAAAACAGTGCCAGAGGACTCAACCGGCGTAGCCCACATACTGGAGCACACGGTTCTGTGTGGCAGTGAAAAGTATCCCGTGCGTGACCCCTTTTTCATGATGCTTCGCCGGTCGCTCAATACCTTTATGAACGCCTTCACGAGTTCAGATTGGACGGCCTACCCCTTTGCCACTCAAAACCCCAAGGATTTTGACAACCTTCTGTCGGTTTATCTCGACGCAGTTTTCTTCTCTCGGCTCGATCCTCTCGATTTTGCTCAGGAAGGACACCGCGTCGAGTTAGCCTCAGAGGATGCTGACGCACCCTTGGTTTACAAGGGCGTCGTATTCAATGAGATGAAAGGGGCCATGTCGTCCATTTCATCGGTACTGTGGGATCGATTGTGTTTCGAGCTCTTCCCAACAAGCACCTACCATCACAACAGCGGTGGAGACCCCGAGGCCATTCCGGACCTCAGCTATGACCAGCTAATGGCNTTTTATAAAGGTCACTACCATCCGAGTAATGCCATTTTATTGACCTTCGGCAATCTCCCTGTGTCTCAACACCATGATGTCTTTGAACGCGAGGCATTGAGCCGCTTCGAGCGCTCTGATGAGCACATCGAAGTGGGGCTTGAGCANGCCTTTGATGAGCCCAAACGTGCTGTCCATCACTATGCCCTCGAGGATGCAGATACTGATAACAAAACACACCTCATCATGGGTTGGAAGCTCGGTGAGAGCTCAGATCTTGATGCGATGCTTGAAGCGCAGCTGCTGTCGTCTGTCCTCATGGAGAACAGCGCCTCACCACTGATGCACTGGTTGGAGACCAATGATCTCGGGGCAGCACCCTCTCCTCTGTGTGGGCTTGAGGACTCCATGCGTGAAATGGTGCTCTGCTGCGGTATTGAGGGTAGCAATCAGAACTGCGTCGATGATTTCGAGACCCAAGTGCTAACTGTCATTCGACAAACGGCAGAGGACGGTGTGAGCTTGGATCGTCTCGATGCGATTCTTCATCAGATTGAGCTGCACCAAAGAGAAGTCACTGGCGACGGTATGCCCTATGGACTTAACCTTATGCTTCGCGCGTTAGGGGCAGCCACCCACAATGGTGACGCGGTCGCCGCACTGGACTTAAGTCCCGCGGTGGAGCGATTGCGACTAAAAATGAGCGACCCGGATTTCATCAGAAACCGGCTGAATGCACTGGTTCTCGACAACGCTCACCGGATCACGCTGGTCGTAGCGCCCGATCCCGACTTGGATGAGCTCAGAAAGAAGCGTGAGTCTCAACGACTCGCAGAGATGCGAGCGAGCCTGGGCGAGGACGATATTGCCAATGTGCGCCAGCTCGCTCGGGAGTTAGAGCAGCGACAAAATCAGGTGGATGATGTCAGCATCCTGCCAAAGGTGGGGCTCGACGACATTCCCCAGGGTGTGGTGACACCCTCCTTAGATTCCAAGCTTCTGGACGAAGGTAAACGACACGTCGTGGGAGCCGCGGGAACCAATGGCCTGGTTTACCAACAAATAGCGCTCGCCCTGCCCACCCTTACCGAGGAACAGCAAGGCGAGTTGCCGCTTCTGTGTGCCCTTGCTTCAGAGGTGGGAATTAACGACGCCTCCTACCTTGAGGTACAAGACCGGCAGTCAGCCAGTGTGGGCAGTTTGGGTATGAGCGTGTCAACGCGAGCGTCACGCACCGATGTTAATGAGGCCTCGGGATTCCTCGTCATGTCCTCAAAGGCATTGGCGAATCGCATGACGGAACAGTCGAACTTGATGATCGATACCTTAACCTCAGCCTCGTTTTCCGAAGCTGGGCGCATCAAGGAACTCATTAGCCAGATGCGAGCACGCCGCGATCAAAGCATCAGCGGCGCGGGCCATAGCCTTGCAATGACAGCAGCAAGCGCGGGCATGAGTCCGCTCGCGTCGCTCTATCACCGTCAAAGTGGTCTTGAGGGCATCAAACGATTACGTGAATTAGATGACCGCTTAACCCATGAAGGCGAGATCGAAAAGATGGGTGCCTCGCTCACAGCCCTTCGAGATCACCTGCTATCAACGCCTGCCATCAATTTACTATCGGTCGCCGATCCNAGCCACATCGACGAAGCCGTGCAGGCGCTGTCAGCAGTTTCCGAGCGTCTCTCCGCTACCCGCTCTACCGGTGCTTGGTCATTGACAGAACGAAATGCCGCNCACAATCAGATATGGGCGGCCAACACGCAAGTAAACTTCTGTGCGAAAGCGTACCCGACCGTCCCCAGTGGTCATCCCGACGCGCCGGCTCTATCGGTGCTGGGCGCCTATCTGCGAAACGGCTTCCTACATCGAAGCATCAGAGAACAAGGTGGCGCCTACGGTGGCGGAGCTAGTCATGATGCCAATGTGGGTGCATTCCGCTTCTTCTCCTATCGCGATCCGCGTAATCTTGAAACGCTGTCCGATTTTGATGCGTCAATCGATTGGTTGTTGACGGCAAATCACGATGCGCTAGCACTCGAGGAGGCCATCCTTAGTGTCATTTCGAGTCTAGATAAACCGGCATCGCCTGCTGGCGAAGTAAAGAAAACGTTTTACGACGAGCTCTATGGAAGAACTGCCGAGCACAAAGGGCAACTCAGAAATGCCATCATCTCGACCACGATTGAAGATCTACAACGTGTCGCATCAACCTATTTGCGACCTGAGATAGGCACATCGGTGATCCTCACGGACGCTAAAACGGCGACCAGCAGTGCGCTCGCTGACTTGGGTTGGAATCATTACGACCTCACCTAGGGTGCGTCTGTTAGCTATAGAACGATGCCTGTCGTCCCCTGAAGCCATAGGTTGCGCCAGGTCTGAAGGTCGACAGAGACTCGCCCGCGGGTTGGGTCCGCTAGTGAAACTGATGTCGCGGTCGCACGCTCTACAAGTGTGAAATGGCCACCATTACCCAGATCAACCCACGCAATCAGGGGGAGTGACCGGGTAGATAACTCTTCGGAGGTCAACTTGTGTGCTTTCAGCGAATACGCGAACGCTGCCGCGAGTGGGTTCAGCTCACTGACTGAGTAACCTTCCCGCCGATGACGTCGGGTCCTTGGATCAATAAGGACCGCGGCTAAGCTGTCCAACTTATCCACCGAAGTCGTTACCGAGGCCTTGTCTCTCAACAGCATCGCGAGTGCCGCGAGACCACAATCAGTCAGTGACGTTTGCCTGATAACAGGTTGCCTCTCTTTGTCGTCAGGGGTTGCACCTAGCAGAGGCACGGTTCCGAAAAGGGCGATCGAGCAGGCAATTACGCTGATCGGTGTCCTCAATGGGCTCATGTGACTCGATAACAACGGTCGGTTCAGCATCAAGAGGCTGACGGTTCCACAAGTAATTCGGTGTGACGCCATATCGCCATAACTTGCACCGCATAGAGCGCCAGTAAACCGCTCAACCAAATAGCATCATTAGCCTCGGGCGATCGCAAAACTGAATACGTTAGTCCGAGAGCGCAGCAGGACACTGTCGGTTGGATCATGGCCAGTAAAAACAGGCGCTGTCGCCTCGCTATCAGAAGCCCTCTCATTAACTTGTTATCCAGTATCTGTCGGGAGGTCTGTTTCCTTAAAGCCACGATAAGTTTCTCCAATAAAGCCGCCCCTTGGGGGCGGCAGTGTGTTTTTCTGCCGCTAGGATCTAAATGGCGTTACCGTAGGGTTAGCGACCTCGCGTTTGCGGTATGTACACCCCGTAGTAATAAGTTTGAAGCGCAAGATCAACGGCGACCACACCGAGAATAAATGGCCAGAGCTGCCCTCTAATCTCGGCAATATCTTCGTCGATAATGATGGTCTTATTGAGCTCAGCGGGCAGTGAAAGTGTGTTGTTGATGAGGGCATCCGGGGGGCTAGCTGCCGCAGGAAATGCCATGAGTGCTGCCAGAATGGCGACAAATGATTGACTGAAGTGACGCATGTAGACCCTCCTTGGTCTGATTGAGAAAATCCCTTCCGGGATCTCAATAGCGTCACAGAATCTTGTTCGATCTAGAACATCAAAAAGCGTGAGATAAGGTCATTTGGAGCCCATGACCATGTTAGTGAAGCCTCTATTGGGCAACTGCCATCTTCAACACCTGTCCGTAGCCACTGACCACCGGCACGTCATCGAGAAAGCCTTTCTGTTTAAGTAAGGCCCGTAGTTTGGGCAAGTTGTAACAGGGAACGCCTGCCATGAAGTGATGTTCCATGTGGTAATTGACGTTATTCGGCGCCAGTAGGTATCGCTGCCAAAACGGTGCTTCGACCGTCCGCGTGTTCAATCGCACATCCGGATCATACAAATTGGTTACGACAGCGTGCTCCCCTACTTGTCGCAAGCGAACCACCCACATATAGGACGTTAGAAACGTGAACATCCAGACAAACCATGTCCAGCCGATTCCCATGGCAGACAGCGTGGCTATCAATACCAGGTGAACCACTATTTGTTTGGCTACCAAATGGCGAGAGCCATGGGTCTCACGAGTCATTTGACTCGACGTCCCACTCGCCAGCGCCCGCAACAGCTTAAGTCCTGTCGTACCGAGTAAATCTCTGCGCCATTTTCGGTAAAGGCTCTCGCGAGATATCGGATAGGCCTGATAGTTGGGTAAATCCGGATCTTCATGACTGCCAGCGAATTTGTGGTGTGCTGTGTGGCCCCGCGCGTATGCGTGTAGATCGCCAAGCGTAGGCAACGCGCACAGCCATTGACCCACCCAATGGTTTAAAGCACGAGTCTTGAAGAGACTGCCGTGCCCCGCTTCGTGCATCAGAACAGCGAGACTCAGCTGACGGCCAGGAAGCACCACCCAGGCGAGCACAAGGGTGAGAATACTTGGATAGGTTCCCACCAACCAGAGAATCCCAAAAGTGAGCGCCCATGTCATCAACACCATCGACCACGCTTTAAAATCGCTACGTTGCAGCAGCCGGTCACGCTCTTGGGGTGTCAGCACCTCGTTGGCTCTCATGACTATTCCTCGTTACTCAAGATAACTACTGGTTACCTCGCCTCGAAATGCTACCATAACTCGCTTGTACTCTTAGGCTATCCAGTCGCAGCAAAATCAACAATGTCAGAGGATGATCAGCCAGTAAAATCGCAGCAAGCTGCGCTCAGAGAGCTCAGCGATGCGCTCGAGCAGTCGCGTAAAACGTGGCTGAACGAGAGTCTCACTGGGTCTCCTCTATGGAAGCTCAATTACGCGGTCAGCGATATTGGCTACGTGCTAGCGACGCTGGACGATGCGGAGGCAATGAAGCAGCGCAAGCGCTGGGTGAAGCTGCAGCAGAAAGTCGGTGAGGGTGCCGCTTGGCTGATTACGATTGACCTTTTACGAGACTCGCTTGCTGAGTCACGACAAAAAAAAATGGCGAGCGCAGTAGCGAGACTATCGGCGAAGCCGGTTAACAAATGCCATAAGCTCATGGCGAAGCCTGAGTGGGTTCGCATCAGGCGCTGGTGGTTTGGTTACCTCGAGTCAATGCAACCACTAGACCCTACAGAAGCGGTCACTGTTGCCATGACCGATCGCGCTGAGCACCGATTCCTAAAACTACGAAACAGGATACTTAAACACGATAACGACCAGGATTTGCTCAAGTTGGAGGGTGCCACCGGTGAGCTAAAAACGATTCTGTCGTTTTCCGCAGCTCCAGATGACCGTCGTCATTCACAGGTAAGCTTGTTGGGCGATATCGAATCAAATATCCGTCTCTGGCGTCAGGCCCATACACGTCTGCCGTTACTCAAACTCCTATCGGCAACTCCTGAAATTGATGCCCGCTTGAGCTTGGCCGATGACCTCGCTGAAATTCGACTTGAACAGCAGCGCATTGCGCGCAAACGAAGAGATCGGGTCAGGCGTTTGTTAATAGGCCCTAATTCAGAGTGACGAGCGCGGGTTAGAAATAAGTGACGCACAGCATGGTCAGAATACCGACTGAATAAGCGACTGAGATTGGTAGGCCAAAACGTAGATAATCACCACGCGTATAGCCACCAATATTCTGAACGATCAAGTTTGTGGCGTAGCCATAGGGCGTCAAGAAGGAACCGCTCGCCGCGAAGGCAACCGCCAGCACAAATGGCATCACATCGACACCCAGACTCTCCGCTAGACCATAGCCAATCGGAAACATCAGGGCTGCAGCGGCATTATTAGTAACCAGTTCGGTCAGCATTAAGGTCAGTAAAAAAACGACAACAAGGCCAATCAGTGGCGTCTGATCCATCATCACAGGCAACACAAGGGACATGAACGTGCTGATGAGCTCGGAGCCAACCAGTGACTGGGCAAGCACCAACGCCGACGCAACCAAAATCCAGATATCGAAGGGAAAACGCCGACGTAAATCATCAACACTCACAAGGCCACTCAGCCAGAGTCCCATAAGCAAGCCGAGCAAACCCACCGAGAGACTGAGGCTACCGGTAGCCGCCATCGCAATCACCGCGCCCAACGCGAGGGTCACAAGGAAGCCTTGCTTCGAGTCAAGAAGTCGGACGTCCAAGTCATCGGAGAGAAGGTAGAAATTTCTACCCAGGTTTTTCCGTTGGGCGAAATCCTCACCCGTCGCAAGCACCAATAGGTCGCCTGGTCGTAAGGCTGTTCGCCCCAGCTTTCCACTCACGGTCTCGCCGTCTCGCTGCAAACCCACGATAGCGGCATCAAATCGGGCTCTGAAGCCTAGCTCTTTGGGTGTTCTTCCGTTCAAAATTGAGCCGGGCGCTACAATCACCTCTGTCAACGAGGGCTGCATCAGCCCCTCCTCACTTGCAAACGTGGTAAGCCCGCTAATCTGGGTCAGCCGTGACGCATCCTTGATATCGCCAACAAAGTTAAGTCTGTCACCACCTTGCAACACCTCTCCGGGTGCGACGGCCGTAATCACTTGGCTACCGCGGATAATCTCACTGAGGTACAGCGTCTCGAGCTCGCGAAGTCCGGCGTCACGAACCGTCCTACCTACAAGACCCCCTTCGCGCTCAACGACCGCCTCCAAAACATATTCGCCTTGCTCTTCTTCTGCGACCACCCGCTTGGGGAGGCGGGACGAGAGAACCACCAACAACAGTCCAACAACAAGTACCACGGGACCTGCGACCCATAGAAAGTCGAAGAATGCCAAGCCATTACCTCTTCGATCAGCCAAAAAGCTACTGACAATGAGGTTAGTTGACGTGCCAATTAAGGTCAGAGTCCCACCGAGAATAGCGGCGTACGACAGGGGCAATAAGAGCTGCGATGGTAAATGGTAGCGACTGCGTCTCAGCACCTGCGCCAGCGCGGCAACAATCGCGGTGTTGTTGAGAAACGCCGAGGTAGATGCGGCGACAGCCGTTATTCTCGCCACAGCGAGATAGCGATTAGGCGAGTCGATACGCCGAGACAGCAATCCCAACCAGGGCAAACGCTCGAGGGCGACGGCGCATAGCATCAGTAACATTAGCGTCACCAGGCCCTCATTCGTCGCCTTCGCCCAAAACGCATCAGGCTCGATTAAACCGGCAATCAGACAGCCGATGGCTGCCATCAGGAATAGGACCGTGGCACTCAGACGCGAAAACACAAGCCCAACTAACAGCGCCGTTAAAATTGCACCTGCGTAAAACGTATCCATCAGAGCCCCCATCCCATACATGGAGAATACCGTTTATTCCTCAAGCTGGACAATTGGCAGATAGCGTTCGCGAACCGCCCGAGTAACCACTATCATCGCTCCTCTAACAACCGTCTTAAATCTCAATAACGTATAAGGAACCCCTCGATGTTGGCATATACCACGCTAGGCGCATCAGACCTTGAGTCAGCCGTTGAATTTTACGGTGCACTCACCGAAACCATGGGTTGGAAGAAGATTATGGGAACCGACCGCATTGTCTTCTTTGGCTCTTCCATGAGCGAAGCGTGCCTTGCGGTCTGCACACCGTACGACGAGCAGGCGCCCACATCGGGCAATGGCGTTATGGTGGCGTTTCATGGAGGCAGCAAGGAAGGTGTCGACGCGCTGTACGCGAAAGCCATTTCTCTGGGTGCGACCTGTGACGGTGAACCCGGTCAACGTATCCCTGATGTGTTCTACGGGGCCTATGTGAGGGATGCCGAAGGGAACAAGCTTTGCTTTTGCCATTTTGGCTAAAGGCAGACGTATCTTAGCTAGGCTGATTCGTTGAGCAGAAGTCTTGGTGTACCATCAGCCAAGAGCTGATCAACGATTTCACCCACACAATTAGGTGCCACCAGGTGAGCGGCATACCAGGTGTGAAAGCAGCGAATACGATCGGGCTCACTGATACCACCAATACCTCGCTCGGACAGCGCAGATAACATGCCTTTCGACGCTAGGGCGTCACGCTCCTCATGCGTTAGGAAGCTTTCTCGAAGCGCAATATGAGCGGCGTGGTCCTGTTGCATGCGCAGCCTAAACCCCCCATTGGATGCGACTTCAGACTGTACTCGCGCTATCCATCCAGCCGCCTCTAACCGATCAATCTTGAGCGATAGCTCTGCATCAATGAGCCAGTAGAGGGTTGGAAAGGGCTTGCCGTCGACAAGTGAGCTCACCCGGATTGCCGCTGGCAAACCCTGGCTATTAAAGGCGGCTACATCGCGAAACCCTCTGGGTTCTCGGCCCAATCGCTCCGCAACAAACTCCCGCCATCGAGCAACACGCTCGTCACTTTTTTCGACTTCCATCATGCGCGCAACCCTAGCACAAAAGACGATTGACTCGCCGCAATCAAGCGCGTAACTTGCGCGGCTTAGGTGCCTACAGGTGTTTCACTAGGGTAGGTTAAAAGGGAAGTCTGGATGAGCCAGCGCTGCCCCCGCAACGGTAGAGATAGCCCCGCTATCTGAGCCCGATACCTGCCTATACAACAACCTAATGGCGCGGTGGGCTCCAGCAGGGAAGTCTCGCCGCGCTCTCTGCGCTGTTGGCCTCTTTGCCCGTTCACTGCTCCTGTAAAAATGGAGCCAACATGAACAGACACAAGCTATCATCTACCCTTGCGGCATCAATCACCGTTACCTCCCACATCGCACTAGCCGCCCAGATTGAAGAAACCGTTGTCGTTGCCGATCGCGTCGACACAGCGATCGAGTCGCTTGCTGTCTCTGTAAATGTGATGGATCGCGAGCTCATTTCTGCGTTGGGGTCAGCCACGTTACCCCAGTTGCTGCGATCACAAGTAGGAATCTCAACAACACAAACGGGTGGTATTGGGGCGGTCAGCGGAATTCGTGTGCGCGGCCAAGATGCCTTTAGAACGAAGGTGTTAATCGACGGCATCGATGTAAGCGACCCCTCCTCACCACAAATAGCGCCGAGAATGGAACACATCCTGGCTGGCTCGCTAGAGCGCATTGAGATACTCCGCGGCACTCAGGGCCTATTGTGGGGCGCTGATGCTGGTGGTGTTATTGCGCTGACGAGTCGACGAGGAAGCGATCGCCCAACGATTAAGGTTTCAGCTGAGCGTGGTGGCTATGGTTTTGAAACAGAATCCGTCGTGGCAAACTCGGGCGCCACATCATTCGGTGAACTTACGGCTGTTGTTAATCAGGTCGGTATGGATGGTTACAACGCCTTAAGAAGCGACACCCAACTCGCGGATATGGATGGCTATGACAACGACAGCTATCAGCTGAGCTACACAACGCCGGAGTTGGACGGCTGGTCCGCCACCGTGAGTGCGCGTAAGGTCGATGCGACAGCAGAGTATGATGGCTGTGGACGCTTCGACGAGAACTTTAGCTTCATATCCAGTAACGACTGCTCCGACGGCTACAAAAATGAAACACAAGGCATCGTTCTGGGTCACCGCGGCGAGGGTTATTCAACCCAGTTAAATGTCAGCGAAAGCGATAGCGACCGCGCTTACTTCACCGACGGTATTTTTCAGTTCGCGCTTAAGGGCTCGAACGAACAAATGTCCTTAACCCACAACCGGGTGCTAACCGACAGCACGGACGTCACGGTCGGTATCGACCTCGANGAGCAAAGCTACGATGATGGTTTTGGTACGGCAAGAAGTCGTGACAATGAAGGCATGTTTATNAATNTACGGCGTGCTAATGATACGGTCTCGCTGTCAGCNGCTGTTCGTAGCGATGACAACGAAGANTTCGGTCGTTACACNTCATGGCGNCTGACTGCCTTGACCGAGACAGGACTTGAAGGTGTTGCCTTCAAGGCAGCCTACGGCACTGGATTTCGGGCACCNTCCCCGTATGAAGTAGGTTCAAACCAATCACCTTTTACGCTGCCTGAAGCAAGAGACACAGCGCTCCNGGAGGAGCAAAGCCTAGGATGGGAAATGGGGCTGCGGGGCAACCAGAGCGACGTTTCCTGGGAGCTTACCTATTTCGATCAAGAGGTAAGCGACGCCATCGTATACAGCTACAACCCTGCCTTGTTTGCCGGTGGATATATTCAGGTGCCGGGCACCAGCGAATTCAGTGGTATCGANGCGTCAATCGCATGGGCGCTTAGTGATGACNTTACGGTAGAAGGTTTTGTGACCGATCTCAGTGCCAAAGACGCGACGGGTAATGACCTGCCTTACCGACCCGAGACCACAGCTCAGATTACCGCACGGCTCAAGGGCGACAACACTCAATGGTTGCTACTCGCTCGGTACGTGGGTGATCGAAGCGACGGCTTCGGCACAGTTCTAAGCGAATACACCGTCCTGGATGGCTCATTCAGCTTCGCGATCACGGATGATCTAAGCGTCTCATTACGCGCAGAGAATCTTACCGACAAGACCTACTCTGATATTGTCGGCTATCGCAGTGCAGGTAGAACCCTGTACCTCGGTCTAAATGTATCTATCTAGGTGACTAATGTGAGTAAAGACGCCAAGCACAAAGCGTCGATGGAAAAGCAGAAATCCAACATCGACGCATCTATCGCCGCAGCCGACACCGAGCAAAGTATTGTTCTGCTCCTGACCGGGAACGGCAAGGGTAAGACCAGTTCCGCGTTCGGCATGGTCATGCGCGCCATGGGTTACTCTCAACGCGTCGGTATTGTTCAATTTATCAAAGGTGAACAGTTATCAGGGGAGGAGCTATTTGCTCGTGAGCATCTCCCAGACTCTGATTTTTATCAGATGGGCACTGGATTTACCTGGGATACCCAAAACCGTCAGGCTGATATTGCGGCTGCGGAGCGCACATGGGCTCAAGCGCAGCGGATGCTTCAGGATCCAGCTTATGATCTGGTCGTACTCGATGAAATCACCTACATGCTCGCGTTCGACTACCTTGATGAAGCTCAGGTGATTGAGTCCATCAAGGAGCGACCCGAGCATCAGAGCGTCGTTATGACAGGACGCGGCGGCGGCAGTGGCTTACAAGCACTGGCAGATACCGTTTCCGAGGTAAAAGAGNTCAAACACGCCTTTCGTGCTGGGATCAAAGCCCGAAAGGGTGTCGATTACTGAATGCGTGATGCCATTCACCCAGCCCTTCGCTTAAAACCGTTCGTCGCCTACAAATCGATTAACGCTTTTTTTCAGGGGGTCTGGGGAACAGCTTACGTCGCNCTGATGGCGCCTTTGCCACCTGAAGCATTCTCCATTGGGCCACTCGCGTTCGCCTTAGGCCCCCTGTTNGTTGCACTTGNCTACTCTCGACTTTTGAACCTACCGTGGTTCTTCCGAATATCCGTGAGCGTTGAAGTCATTGCTCTGCTGAGCGTGGTAGCCGTTCTACTGTATCCGCAAAGCTTTTTGCTGGCTGCGGGCGTGTACCTCGGTTTCCAACTCGCGCTGATATTCGGCAACTATCTCGTCAGGCTAGAGACGCTGGTGATCGCGAAGGAGAGCTTTAAGCCGGTGGATATTGGTAAAACCCTGGGGGCGCTTGCCGGAGCACTCTTCGCACTCGGCTTTTATCAGTGGGCGCGAACCTGGCTTGGGACAGACGATTCTCTCGTGCTCATTCAATACCTGCACTACCCTTTGCTGATTGTGCAGCTGAGCAATTTATCTCTGCTACTCGCCTCATTCGATCGAGCAAAATTTCACCATCCGATTTGAGTGTCTAAAAGAGCTCAGTCCAAAAGGTCTGGTTGCTCACTCAAAATCACGTCAAATAGCGGCTGACCACTGAACCAACCGGATAAGGTGCTTCCTACCTGCTTCTGCGTGTGAACCGCCATGTCGTGTGGAATGGGCTTTGGCTGACCTGCTGCCTCTGCGAGCAACTGTGCTTGGCAGGTTCGCTCCATGGTGACGTACCACCACGTTGCTTCCTCAACGGATTGACCGACGGTAAGGTGTCCATGGTTTTTGAGAATGATGGCCTTTTTATCACCCAGTGTCTGAGCGAGACGCTCACCATCATCCATATCCACCACGACGCCGGTGTAGTCGTCTAACAGCGCGTGATCACCATAAAACGAGCAAGCGTCTTGCGTGAGCGGATCCAGCAGACGGCCTAGCGAGGCCCACGCTTTGCCGTAGATGGAGTGCGCGTGAGCCGCGGCAGTGACATCCGGGCGCGCGGCATGAATCTGGCTGTGGATAGTGAAGGCGGCGCCATTAAGAATGCCACTTCCTTCAACAATCGTTCCGTCGTGATCGACACGAATCAGATCGGATACACGCATCATCTTGAATGAGCGCCCCATTGGGTTAACCCAAAATGTTTCAGGGTCGAGCGGATCTCGAACAGTAATGTGCCCCGCGACGCCTTCATCAAACCCAAACTTACCGAAAATGCGCAAGGCGGCGGCTAGGCGCTGCTTCCGAAACAATTGCTCGTCCAGTGGGCTGCGCTCCACCTGCCCCATGTTCTCGTCGGCATTCATGATCAGATTGTTGACTTGCTGGTTCATATCGTCAGTTCCTATCGCGTCCTTGTTTTTCGGTATTCACCCGCGCGCTTGGGTAATTCTGCGTCACTGGGTATAGGTAACCCGTGACTTTTCAAGTGTGCCACATAATGACTTAACTCGGTTCCCAGTTTTGCGGAGACCTCCTCAGGCCTCAAGGCCTCACCGCACTCATTGCAGGCCAGCTGAGGCTCACACTCTTTTGCACAACGACTGTGCCAATAGGTCATGGGTGGGCCATTCTCGTCAGCAAGCCACTGATCACCCCACTGACTCAAACTCATCAGAACGGGGTAAAGCCCGAGTCCTTTGCGCGTTAACCGATACTCGAAGCGCTCTGGATTGCGACTGTAGGGGACCTTCGTCATTACCCCGGACTCGACCAACGAATTGAGCCGCTCAGTGAGTCGATGGCGAGTCACCCCCAGGTTCTTATGAAACCCTTCAAAGCGCCGAGTTCCCTTGAAGGCATCTCTAATGATCAGGAGTGTCCAGCGCTCCCCGACAATGGAGAGCGCCCGTGCCACTGAGCACACTTGCTCATCTATATTTTCCCATTTCATTTTGGAACTGTGCGTCGATCACGCGCTTTTGGCAAGTCGGCGCGCAAAAAAAAGCCCAGTCAATTGACTGGGCTTAGTGAACCACTGGGCGTGATCATCCAAACTGATTCATCGTGTTGTCGGCACCGCCGGCCTTCAATGCCGCATCACCGGAGAAGTACTCCTTGTGATCATCTCCCATGTCTGAACCAGCCATATTCTGGTGCTTAACACAGGCGATACCCTGACGAATTTCTTTGCGCTGAACACCCGCGACATAGCCGAGCATACCGGCTTCACCGAAGTACTCCTTGGCTAAATTATCCGTCGATAGCGCTGCTGTGTGATACGTAGGCAGGGTGATTAAGTGATGGAAAATACCCGCCTCACGTGCCGCATCGGCCTGGAAAGACTGAATTTTGTGATCGGCCTCAATCGCCAAATCAGTCTCGTCATACTCGGCTGACATCAACTCATCACGAGCATAGGCCGATACGTCTCGACCGCCCTCAGCCCATGCATCAAATACCTGCTGGCGGAAGTTTAGTGTCCAGTTAAACGACGGGCTGTTGTTGTAAACCAGCTTCGCGTTAGGCACCACTTCGCGGATGCGGTTAACCATAGCGGCGATTTGGCCCACATGCGGCTTTTCGGTCTCAATCCATAGAAGATCGGCACCATTCTGTAGTGAGGTAATACAGTCGAGTACAACCCGATCCTCTCCCGTGTTGGGCTTGAATCGGAACAAGCCCGATGCCAGGCGCTTTGGACGGAGCAACTGCCCATTGGCCTTTACCACAACATCGCCATTCGCCAGATCATCAGCCGTTTGAACAACGTCGCCGTCCAAGAAGCTGTTGTACTGATCACCCAAGTCGCCTGGCTCATTGGTCACAGCAATCTGTTTGGTCAGGCCTGCGCCAAGAGAGTCTGTTCGCGCCACGATAATGCCGTTTTCGACGCCTAACTCTATGAAGGCGTAGCGTACCGCGCGGATCTTCGCGAGGAAGTCGGCGTGTGGCACTGTGACCTTACCGTCCTGATGACCGCACTGCTTCTCATCGGACACCTGATTTTCGATCTGGATGGCACAGGCACCCGCCTCAATCATCTTCTTGGCGAGGAGATAGGTCGCTTCCTCGTTACCAAAACCGGCATCGATGTCGGCGATAATCGGTACGACGTGTGTCTGAAAGTTATCAATCTGATTGATGATCGCGCGCTCTTGAACGTCGTTGTTGGTAGCGCGCGCTGCGTCGAGCTCACGGAATAAACCGGCTAATTCACGCGCATCGGCTTGTCGCAAAAACGTGTACAACTCCTCAATGAGGGCGGGCACCGATGTTTTCTCGTGCATCGACTGATCAGGCAATGGCCCGAACTCGGATCGAAGCGCAGCGATCATCCAGCCTGAGAGGTACAAATAGCGGCGGTTGGTGTCGCCAAAATGCTTTTTGATGGCAATCATCTTCTGCTGACCAATGAAGCCATGCCAACAGCCCAGTGACTGTGTGTACTGCGAGGTATCTGACTCGTAGTTATCGATATCGCGGCGCATGATGTCCGCCGTGTACCGGGCGACATCCAGACCGGTTTTAAATTGGTTTTGCAGGCGCATTCTTACCGCATGCTCGGGGTTTACGCCGTTTGCCGCTGTTGCCACGCCCTGAAGTTTTTCAACCTGCTCTAGATAATTACTCATGGTCCACCCCCGCTATTTGCGGTGTCATTGTTGATGGGCGAACTATGGGATACTTACCCTTATTTGTGAAATAGATGGTTTGTATCTCGCTCATAATTTTTTTGAATAATTGGGCGAGTATCAGAACACGGAGACCGTTACTGTGTTTTCTTTTGCTTGCGNTTCTTTTCCGACTTCTTGATGTGGGACACCATGCGCCGGCGACGTTGAACTTGACGCTCGGTTAACTTNTTCCGCCGCCCTGCAAAGGGGTTATCACCCGTTCGGAGCTCGATTCGTATGGGGGTTCCTGACAGATCAAGGTGACGCCGGAATGCATTCTCAAGGTATCGCACGTAACTCTGCGGGAGGTTATCGGTGGAATTACCGTGAATCACAATGCGCGGTGGGTTATGTCCCCCCATATGCGCATAGCGAAGCTTTACACGTCGTCCGCTGACAACCGGTGGCGGATGACTGGAGACGATATCCTCTAACAACTGCGTTAATCGCGGTGTTGTTAGTTTTCGTGTCGCAGACTCGTAAGCACCGTGTATAGAATCGTAGAGATGACCGACGCCCGTACCATGCAACGCCGAGATAAAGTGGATATCCGCGTAATCGACAAACAAGAGACGGCGCTGGAGTTCAACTTTGACACGCTCCCGTTCATCTGACTCCATGCCGTCCCATTTATTGAGGGCCACAACCAATCCCCTACCCGCCTCGATACACTGGCCTAGTAGATGGAGATCCTGTTCCACCACGCCCTCATGCGCATCCATAAGCAGAATGACAACGTTGGCTTGATCGATGGCTTTGAGGGTTTTAACAATGGAAAANTTCTCGACCGTCTCTTTGACATTTTTTCGCCGCCGCACCCCTGCCGTATCGATAAGGGTATAGGCATGGCCATGTCGCTCGTACTCAATGAACACGCTGTCACGTGTTGTGCCGGGTTGGTCAAAGACAACCACCCGGTCTTCACCCAGAAGGCGATTAACCAACGTCGACTTACCCACGTTGGGCCTGCCAACAACCGCAACACGGATACCGGAACCCAGGTCATCCGTCTCGACTTCGGTATCGCCAAACGGTGCCATGACTTCAGCAATCATTGATCGNACACCACGGTTGTGCGTCGCTGCGATCGTATGCAACTGAGCGATGCCTAAGCTGTGAAAGTCACTAGCAGCAACGTCCTCACCAACACCATCAATCTTGTTGACCACGAGCTCGAAGGATTTGTTGCGCTCGCGGAGTAACCGCACCAGGTTCTGATCACCCACTTGTAAGCCCGCNCGCCCATCNACCATCAGCAAAACAACGTCNGCCTCATCAATGGCAGCCAGCGATTGCGCCGCCATAGCGGCATCAATACCCGCTTCTTCACCGGTGAAACCGCCCGTATCAATCACCATGAACCGCTCATCATCACAGCGCCCCTCACCATACTTACGATCGCGNGTGAGGCCAGAGTAGTCAGCCACGAGGGCATCGCGGGTCTTTGTGAGCTGATTGAACAGCGTAGACTTCCCTACATTCGGGCGTCCTACNAACGCGATGACGGGAAGCATGAGCGTTAGTCCTGAGCCTCTANCTCATAGGCGAGTAATTGGCCNTTGTCCGCATAGATGATAAGNCGNCCACTATCAGCAATCATGTCGGCACGCGCCGCATCACCACCGATCTTAGACCGTCCGACAATTTGCCCATCNACTTGGGAAAGAAGATGTAAATANCCCTCAAAGTCTACCGTAGCGACNTAGCTGCTGACCGGNGTCGGGCGNGAGAGNTCTCGATATCCAAGCTCAATGTTTTGCCATCTAACGCCCTGCCCCGTTCGCAAAAATGCACTCAGTGTTCCGTCGACATCCGCCACATACACATTGCCGAAGCCCACGTTGGTGCCGGTGACCGAGGATACATTTTGTTGCCACAGTTTGCGCCCGGTTCGGCTATCCAGTGCTGCTAGGCGTCCCTGGTAGCTAGCCACAAAAAGCTCAATACCTTGTTGAGTCATCGCACCATCCACGTCGACAATACGATCGATCTCGGAACTACCTTGCGGCACCCCAATACGCGCCTCCCAAGAGATATTGCCAGAGTCGACATCGACTGCGACAACCTTGCCATCACCAAAGCCAGCAATCGCATTACCTCCGACCAAAATGGGCGCTGAGGTACCCCGTAAAGTGAGGACCGGCACATCACTGGTGAATGTCCATGAGGGCTCTTCAGCGCCAGAACGGAAACCCAGTAACTTGCCGTCATAGGTCTGCACAATAACCCAGTCATCTGAGACCACTGGCGCCGCCAGAACCTCGCCCGATACGGCGGCTTCCCACTCCACTGCCCCGTCCTCGGCCGACAACTGCAGTACAGAGCCGTCAGCACCGCCCAGATAGAGGCTGCGATTGTGGTGGCCGACACCACCAGAGAGTGGGCGTTCCAGTTCAACCCGCCATAGCCGGGCGCCGTTGGCCGCATTGATTGCCGCAACTTCACCGTCACTGGATGCGACGTAAATCACACCGTCAATTAACGTCGGAGTTATTTTATAAAAGCCGTCACCCTGACCATCGCCAATCTTTGACGACCACCGTTTTTTAAGTGAGACCTTTGAATCAATTCGCTCGAGCTGAACGGGCGCTGTCGCGTCTTCGCCTTCAGAGCCAAACCACTCCTGAAACGTGCTACATCCGCTGATGAGCAACATTAACGCACTGGTTGTCAGTAGCCGCCATAACTTCATTGCTGCGAGTCCTCGCCAGAATCTGCCGCATCGCGGAGTGACAACCCAGTTACTTTGAGATCGACCAGACCCAGTTGACCACCGAGCGCCAGTGACTCGGTCTGGGCAGACTGATAGGCCAATAGCGCTTCGGCTTCCCGCCCTGCAGCTAAGTGAATGTCACCAAGCGCTTGGGCATAACTGGCCGGGAAGGAACTACTTCCCTGCTCAAGAATAGCCACTGCGCCGGCTTCGTCGCCTGATGCTGCCATAACACGAGCCAGTCTTAGCTGAACCAACTGACCCAAGGTTGAGTCGAATTCGACGCCCGCCATAACGGATTCAAGTTCTCCGCGAGCAAGCACCAAATCACCCGCTTGCACAGCCGCGGCCGCGACCTGCAACGATGCAAAGTCGGCAAACGCCTCTCCCGAATGGGTATCTCTCAATCCAGCACTGATAAGCGCCAGCTCCTCTGCAGCGACTCCAGATTCCCTTTCCTGTAAAAGCTCATCGTAAGCATTGGCGGCTACCACCGCTTTGTCGCTGGTGTAATCCTCGTACTGTGACCAACCAATGGTGCCTCCCAGAGTCAATACAACCACAGCGATCACCGATGTACGGTTTTCCTGCCACCACTGGGAAATTGCCTCTAACTGCTCTTCTTCTTGAAGATGATCAGCCACTACCTACTCCTCAATACTCATTTGTCAGCTGTTCTAGCTGACTCAAAAACGTATCTAACTCCTCTCTCGAGAGAGTCATTTGCTCTTCATTGGCACGTAAAGGTTTCAAGGTCACTTTGCCAGAGACCATTTCCTCGTCACCAAATACCATTGCCCACGCGGCACCACTCTTATCAGCTCGCTTGAACTGACTCTTGAAGCTGCCACCACCCAGGTGTTGGACAACACCCAGCCCGGGAAATTCAGCGCGTATTCTATCCGCCTCGAGCATTGCTTGGCCAAAGGCATTTTCGTTAGAACTCACTATATACAGATCAGGATTTGATGCCGCATCAAGATCGAGCGTCTGCATGAGAAGCACCAGCCGCTCAAGACCCGCTGCAAACCCTGAGGCTGGCGTCACTTTGCCACCAAACTGATTCACCATCATGTCATAGCGGCCACCGCCACAAACGGTTGCCTGAGCACCCAGCTGATCGGTTGTCCACTCAAATACCGTCTTGTTGTAATAGTCGAGTCCGCGTACCAAACGAGGGTTGATGGTGTAAGCCAGCCCGGCCATATCCAGCAACTGGCAGAGCCTCTCATGATGCGACTTGGACTCCTCATCCAAGTAGTCAGCCATTGAAGGAGCGCCGTCCAAAATCGATTGCGTGCTCGTCGATTTGCTATCAAGAATTCTGAGGGGGTTAGTGTCCAACCGTCGCTGACTGTCCTCGTCCAGTGAATCAAAGTGGTCACGCAGATACTCTGTCAGGGCCGCTTTATAGGACGCGCGCGCTTCGGGGCTGCCAATGGTGTTCAATTCGAGGATTAATACATCGCTGATACCCAGTCGTGTCCACCACTGGCGGCACATGAGTAACAGCTCAGCGTCCTGCTCTGGTCCCGCCACGCCAAAGGTCTCGACTCCCAATTGGTGAAACTGGCGCTGCCGACCTTTCTGAGGTCGCTCATACCGGAACATGGGTCCCATGTACCAAACGCGCTGCGGTGATTGAACTAGGTTGTGCTGCACCGCGGCGCGGACAGTACTCGCCGTGCCTTCCGGTCTCAGCGATAGACTCTCATCATTCCGGTCGGGGAACGAGTACATTTCTTTCTCGACAATGTCAGTCACTTCACCAATCGAGCGGGCAAATAACTCCGTGCTTTCTACAATCGGGGTGCGTATCTCTGCATAACCGTGCGCAGCCAACACGTCGCGGGCAGTTTGTTCAAGCATCTGCCACAACGGTGTCTCATCGGGAAGAACATCAACCATTCCCCGAATAGCGCGGTATTGACTCATTGACTGTATGCCCTAGTGACTGCTGGAAATAATCTCAGCTTCTTCCCGAGCACGCTGGGCTTCCAGGTTCTCGGCTCGCTTACGAATGACGGATTCCAAGTGATCAACAAAGTCTGTGTTGCTGACTTTGTGATCAGGCTCGCCATCGAGGTAAATCAAATTGCTGGGGGTCGCTCCTGTCAAACCGACATCCGCCTCTTTGGCTTCTCCCGGCCCATTGACGATGCAGCCAATAACGGCCACATCCATAGGCGTCCGGATATCCTCCAAACGCCGCTCCAACTCGTTCATTGTACCGATAACATCAAAGTTTTGCCGTGAACAACTGGGGCATGCGACAAAATTAATGCCGTTTGTGCGCAGTTTTAGGCTTTTTAAGATCTCAAAGCCTACCTTGACCTCCTCAACCGGGTCGGCGGCAAGAGAAACTCGCATGGTATCGCCAATACCCTCCATTAGAAGCATGCCAAGACCAACAGCTGACTTTACGGTACCGCCACGCAAAGCACCGGCCTCAGTGATACCAAGATGCAGCGGTTGCTCAATCTGCTGAGCAAGACCGCGATAAGCAGCCACGGCCATAAATACCTCGGACGCCTTCACACTCACCTTGAAGTCTGGAAAGTTGTGCCGGTCCAGGATATCGACATTTTTCAGGGCCGATTCGATGAGCGCTTCTGACGTGGGCTCTGGGTACTTCCTCATCAATTCTTTTCCAAGGGAACCCGCATTCACACCAATACGAATGGGAATACCCTTATCCTTGCAAGCGGCAATGACCTCTCGAACTTTTTGCTCTTTGCCGATGTTACCGGGGTTAATTCGAAGACAGTCGACACCGTACTCAGCGACCTTGAGTGCGATTTTGTGATCAAAATGAATATCGGCAACCAGTGGCACTGGAGACTGCTGCCGAATCGCCTTGAAAGCCTCGGCCGCGTCCATACTGGGCACTGAGACTCTGACAATATCGGCGCCCGCCTCGGCGATCGCATTGATCTGGCCCAGCGTCGCATCAACATCACAGGTTTCGGTGTTTGTCATACTCTGAACACTGATGGGGGCGTCTCCACCCACTGGCACAGTGCCAACCATAATCTGACGGCTCTTGCGGCGTTTAATGGGTGAAGCCTGACTCATGGAGAGTTCCCCTACAGTGTTCTTATGTTATTAACGCTGCTCCCTCTGGGCAGCTGTCCACGCCTTATAAATTGGCGTTTCGGCATAGAGATTGCGCAGTGCCAGCATGTTACTGGCCTCTATGTTTGCATCGCCATTCAGACGCGCAATTTCGACACCGAGAATCAGTGCACGCGCGGTCTGTCCGCGTGTGCCTGTTCTATACCGCTCATAATACCCACTCGCGGCCGCTACATCACCCTCAGTGAGTTCGATTTGAGTGAGCTCCAGGAGCGCGGTGCTGTTTCGTGGCTCCATAAGCAGTGCTCGACTAAAGGCGGATTTCGCATCTGCCGTTTCCTGGGTCTGAAGCAGGGCCAAACCAAGGTTCACGAACGCTCTGGGTCGACCACTGTAAAGCGTATCGGTCGTGACCTCTCGAAACACGGCTGCCGCCTCAAGGTAACGGCCCTGAGCGTATAGAAACGCGGCGTAATTATTTCGCGCGCGAGATCCGGCGCCGGCATCCAATGCTTCCCTGAAATTGTATTCAGCAAGCTCAAATTCACCGGTGCTTTGGTAGACGAGCGCAAATGCCTCCAGCACATCAGCGTTGTCCGAATCAATCGCTGCGGCCAGCTCGAGATTGCGTTTGGCATTGTCCCAATCACCCGCACCAATATATTGACGGGCAAGACTAACGCGCTGCTCTATTGCCTGTGCAGGATCGATCGGCGCTGGCTCAGGCCCAGCTGTCTCGACAACACAGCCGGCAAGAAACGCCGTAATCACCAATGAGCAAAGATGTTTCACAGGGATGTTTACCCCTCAACTGTGTCTATTTCTTCGTATTGTGCACGATATCGAGCCGAGCGTTTGGTTCGGTCGTTCACCTCACCCACAAGTTGCCCGCAAGCAGCATCGATATCGTCACCTCTAGTTGTCCTTACTGTGACGATGAATCCCGCTTCCATCAAGACTTTCCAAAATCGTGAAACCGCGTTACCACTCGGTCGTTTAAACCCGGAGTTAGGAAAGTCATTGAATGGAATGAGATTAATTTTGCAGGGATAGCTATCGAGTAGCTGCGCAAGTTCATGCGCGTGTTCCACCTGGTCGTTTACACCGGCCAATAAGGTGTACTCAATCGTTACCACACGCTTTTTATCGGTTTGCGCGTCAATGTAGGCACGTGCCGATGACAGTAACTTTGCTATGGGGTACCGCTTGTTGATGGGAACAATCTGATCGCGAATCGCATCATTAGGCGCATGCAATGATATTGCCAAACTTACGTCCGACAGATCAGCCAGCTGGTCTAGGGCGGGTACGACACCCGATGTAGACAGCGTGACTTTGCGTTTAGAGAGACCGTAAGCCAGATCGTCACACATGAGTTCCATGGATGACACCACGTTATCGAAATTAAGCAGTGGCTCGCCCATCCCCATCATCACGACGTTGGTGACAACACGCCCTTTTCCCGATTGCCATCCGTCATAGGAGTCGATGGCTAACCATACCTGACCAATGATTTCTGCGGCTGTTAAATCGCGCTGAAATCCCTGTTTACCCGTGGAGCAAAACTTGCAATCAAGACTGCAACCCACTTGCGAAGATACGCACAAGGTTGCTCGATCACCCTCTGGAATAAGCACTGCCTCAACCAGGGCTCCACCCGCCACCTTGATAGCCCATTTTCGGGTCCCGTCTGCTGAATCTTGCTGGCTATCGATCATGGGAGGCGCGATCTCCGCCGTCTCAGAGAGTCGATCGCGGAGTGCCTTGCCAAGATTGGTCATATCCTGGAAATCGCGCACACCCTGGTGGTGAATCCATTTCATCACCTGCTGGGCGCGAAATTTCTTCTCACCAATGTCGGTAAAAAATGATTCTAGCTGGGCACGTGTCATGCCCAGCAGATTGACCTTGCTGGCCGGAGCGGTTGTTGCAATGAGCGCGTCCGGCATGAGTATCAGTCTTCGTTACTTATCGACTGCAGAGATCGCTGGAAGCGAAGAAATACGCAATTTCTCGCGCCGCTGAGGCGGGAGAATCAGAGCCATGAACCGCGTTAGCATCAATTGATTTTGCGAAGTCTGCACGAATCGTTCCTGCGTCAGCTTCAGCGGGGTTAGTCGCTCCCATCAACTCCCGATTCTTGAGAATTGCACCCTCGCCCTCCAGAACTTGAACGACTACCGGGCCCGAGGTCATAAACTCAACGAGCGCTGGATAGAAAGGTCGCTCCTTGTGCTCGGCGTAGAACCCACCGGCTAGCTCATCAGACAATCGAAGCATTTTTTGAGCAACGATCTGCAGTCCCGCAGCTTCAAAGCGCGCGTTGATTTGACCTGTGACGTTTTTTGCAACGGCATCGGGCTTGATGATCGAAAGCGTTTGTTCAACCGACATGAATGTCTCCTGATGATGAATAAGTAATGATCGACGGGCTCAATGTAGGGTCTACCCGCTATCGGGCGCGGAGTATAAGGCCTTTAACTCAGCCTGTCATGGCAACAAAAGTGTGCTTTTTAATGTTTCTCTGAAGCGTGATTGATCGTGTACTTCGGGATTTCAACGACGAGCGGCTCGTCACCAACGATAGCCTGGCACGACAATCGTGACTCCGGCTCCAAGCCCCACGCTTTATCGAGATAGTCCTCTTCCAGTTCGTCTGCCTCGTTTAACGAGTCAAATCCCTCTCGGACGATGACGTGACAGGTCGTGCAAGCACAAGACATCTCACAGGCGTGTTCGATGTCTATGTCATTGGCTAACAGCACTTCGCAGACACTCTCACCGCTGCTAGCCTCTACCGCCGCGCCCTCAGGGCATATTTCGTGATGAGGAAGAACAATTATCTGGGGCATGAGCTCGTCTCTAGTCTTCGGCGTCCAGCTCTGACACGGCAACACCGCGCAAAGCACTTTTAATACTGCGGTCCATACGTCGTTCAGCAAACGTCAGCGACGCCTGACCTAACTGGTCGGTGACCGCACGGATAATATCGGTGTTGTCAGATTCAAGCGCAG
>NZIH01000016.1 GCA_002691565.1 Halieaceae bacterium | reverse complement strand
GGCAGTACCTCGCCAAGCGTTCGGTAGAGAATCACCGGCGCCAATTTGGACACCATGCCATCCTCAGCCATGGCCTGCATAAACCGTTCGCGGAACGCGGCACGACCTTCGTCTTTCAACAAGCCGCGCAGCTCATCAACCAACTCAGTTGGCATCACCCCAGCTGCCTCAACAAGGCGCGCGTGAATCTCTGCCTCAGACAGCGACTCACCTAGCGGTTCGAATAAGGGCTTACGCAAGTGGAAATAATTTTCGGGGAATTCGAAGTTGAAGAACGTGGCTTCCCACTTCTCAAACTGCGTAGAGGCAGGCAGTACATAATCGGCCTCGCGTGCGCTTTCGGTCATCGCGATATCGATGGCCACCACCAGCTCCATTGAGCGAAGCGCCTCGCGCATGCGGTTGCTGTCAGCCAATGAGTGCACGGGATTCGCCGACTCGATGAGCATGGCGCGGTAACGGTCGGGATGATCCGTGAGGATCTCATCGGCAATAACGTTGCAGGGAATCATACCGCTGATAATGGGCGCCTTAACAACGGGTGACTTGCGCGAGCTGCGTCCACTGCCCGCGATATTCTGCAGGTAGGCAGGAACGTAATGGCCGCCCTCCTTGCCGAAATGACCACACAGGACCCAAACCAATTTCTCGAGGTAGCTAATGAGTGTAGAGTGGTGGTTCATCTGAACCCCCAAGTCCTCGAACATGGCCATGCCCTTGGCATTCGCAATAGCGTCTACCGCTGCACCGACTTCCTCCACCGTTAGCCCGGCATGCGCGCAATAATCGGCCACTGAAATATCAGCAAACGCTCTCTTAATCTCCTCAATGCCTTGGGTGTGCTCCTCGACCCAGGCTGCCGCATAGCGCTCGTCCTGAATGAGCATGGCCACCATCGCCGCAAGCATCCATGCATCGGTTCCAGGTTTCACTCGAAGGTGAATGTCGGCCATTTTCGCCGTCTCCGTTACCACCGGATCGACAACAATCATGGTTTTACTGGGATCTTTCGCGAAGTCGCGCAGGAACACACGTGCTCTGGGGATACCGTGGGTATGCCAGGGATTCTTTCCAAGGAAAAACGCGACGTCACAATGGTGGAAGTCACCTTTGACCATGGATCCGAACATTTGACCGTTGACCCAAAATTCGCCGGTCTTCTCCTGCGCCAAAGCACTGGAGCGGTAGACGCTACCCAGCACTGACCGGGTCGCACTCGAGTAGGCGCCCGGCAAATGATTTCCCTGACCGCCGCCACCGTAATAAAAGATCTTGTCACCGCCGTGCGTATCGCGAATGGCGGCAAAGCGCTCCATGATCTCGCGGGTCGCGGTGTTCCAATCGATGACTTCGAAGGTACCGTCTGGCTTGCGTCGCAAAGGCGATGTGATGCGGTCCTTACCGTTCTGATAGTGATTCAGCCCCGACGCCTTTTGACAGAGATAGCCCTTCGAAGCGGGGTGATCCTCGTCCCCACGGATACGCACGATCTCGCGATCGTTTTCGCCGCCGGTCTGAACTTTAATACCGCAGTTTAATTCACAAAGAATACAAGCACTGGTCATCCACTCATCATTCGACATAGTCATGCTCCACGCGTTCATCGTTTTTGACACAGTGTGTCTTTGTGAGTTTCAGGTCAAGGGGTTCTGTCGATGCCCCCTTGGAGTTGCTACAAAGTCTCGTTTGTTACTGGTTTTCTTTGATTGGATTAGCCGCCTTTACATGCGCGCCTGCGTGGTCAATCGCCCAATTTCCGGTCGATCGNTTGAGTTGCTCTCGCGAGGCAATCACCCGAACAAATGGGTGATTAGGANCCTTTGCTTCGAAGTAATTAACGTAGTGAACGATCAGTTCTCCCAACACCGTGTCATCAAAAATCAGGGCATCTGAATAACCCGCTTCATAGTCGCCCGGCTGCGCGGTAATGGCTTCTGAATAAAACGACTTAAGGTCCTCCAGCGCAAGTTTCAGCCAGGAAGGCTCGGGGAACGGCTGCGTGACGTCATCAGCCCAGGACGTCAAACCCACAACGATATCTGTGATAGGAGACTCACATACCCCAACCGTTGTGCGTCCTCGCCGCTTTAAACCGAGTTCGTACCAAGGGGTCAGGGACCCAACTTCCTGCGAAAGGCGCCCNTGCCATGACTCGTCATCACGNTTNNGTTGAAAGCTGACAGGGCAGGCAGGCGGTGGTGTATCGATATCAGGGAGNTCGATCGGATAGTCNTCNAGAACNGGNCCCTGCTCAGCATCNAGNAANNCCAANGNNNGCTTNATGACCTCGGTCTGGAANGCNNNATCAGANGGNTTCCCNAGNGGTCTACCCAACGGAAAACTGACCCAGAGAATACGCGGTGGCTTCATAGTCTCGGCTATCTCGCGGAACAGGGCAATGCCCGCGGTCTGAATGCCCTCAGACTCAAGGTAGTAGGAAATACCGCAGACGGTCCTCGAACAGTTAGGACAGACAGGCACAATGAAGGCTGCATCAACACCGTCAGCCTTCAGTACCTTTGCGAGACCTCGCACGTTAGCTTCATAGACATCGGGCAACATACCGCCACCCATAAAACTGTAATTGACGTCGGCGAGACGACCAATGACTCCCTCTGACTCAAGCTCTTTGAATCGATCAACAGGGAACACCACGTTGATGTCTTCCTGAAAACCATTTCGGTCGTAATTCACCGAAGCGTGAGTCATCAATATGTCGGAGGCGGCAAGATCTCGTGGTAAGGCGCGGTAGCTGGAGTCGACGAACTCGAAATTACGGTCCTCGCGAAAATTGAGTCCCGCGGTGGTAATGATCGCCACCTTCTTCTCAGACAGTGGCTTGTTNTTGNCGACCCAGGGNANNNCACCCANNGGAGGNANNAGCTTGCTCATCAGGTGATCGCGCTCGTANTCAGGTATGTCCGNTAGCTTTACCATCGCNATACAAGTCCCACGTTAAGCGTCCAAACCAAGCAGTAGTCGTCGTGTCTTCCGATGAAGGAAAGGCAGAATCATCAGCACGACACAGCCAAGCGTGATCTGCGCGATGAGCCACAGATCAAACTCGAGCACAGCGCCCCCGAGAACCGCATAGATACTCGCTCGAATGGGTGAGGCAACCATCATGGTCATTACAAANTTTGTAAACTGAAATCGCACGGCGCCCGCCACGATGGTCATGGGGCTCTGTGGCCCGAGCGGGTGCACTGTAATGAGGAAAAGCGCGGGCACCCCACTGCGCGACAAAATGCGTTGCAACCGCTCATTTTTGTCACCCAGTTGCTTCNTGACCCAGTCACTTCCCAGGTAATAGCCCAGTCCGTATTGAACGACACCCGAGAGCGTCAGCCCTACGCCNCCCCAAATNATGGCTTCAGTCAGNCCAAACGCTACGCCACCAAGCGTGAGTACGACGTGTGTTGAGAGGCCGAGAAAAAGCCGAATCACCACGAGAACCACGTAGGCCAGAGGGCCCCACCAGCCNATGGAGTCAATCCAATCACGAAAATCATGAACCGAGTCGAGTGTCAGCTCGATACCAAAATAGTCNGCCAGTAGGCGGCCGACCATCAGTAGCGCTATCAANGCNCCAATAAAGGTAAAGAGTGGCAACCACCCTCTCATGAANAACCTCGCAAAACGCACCTCANAAATAGCGATTCCTCAAGCGGTGCGCGCTAATACCTGACAGCGGAGCAATAGCCGCCGCTGTGAAGGGTCAATCGACGTTCGCTTGTGCAGACAGCGTCGATTATCCCAAATGATCACATCACCTGGCGTCCAGTTCTGCTCGACGACGAAACCGGCTGGAATCGCATAGGACCATAACTCATCGAGCAAAGCCTCACTTTCATCCAAGGGAAGACCGGGAATGTATGCCCACTCCCGACGCCCGAGATACAAACAAGCCTCCCCGGTCTCATTATGCTTTCGAATGATCGGATGAACGGCACCCGGTGCGTCGCGAGGATCATCAAACCGCTCGAAACCAGGCCTTAAGTTGCCAACACTGTCGTGCGCCGCATTGTGCTTGATCGACAAGCCGTCAATACGCTGCCGTAACGTATCGGACAGCGACGAAAGCGCTGCGCGCTGATCGGCAAAATAGGTATCGCCGCCATTTTGCGGAATCTCCACACCGAGCAAGACGCTGGCGGGCGGGGGTACCTCAACGTAGGTCATATCGGAATGCCAGGTCGCCTCAGCGTCACCCAGTCCGCCGATGGGTTTCCCGTCGACCTTGATATTCGAGATAGGNGTCACGTAGAGATTGTCTAGCCGTGCCTTCTGCTCTTCGGTCATACGACCTGTAGGAATTTGCTCCAGTGGNCCGAAACGCTGGCTAAATGTCTGAAGCGAGTCTTTATTGAGTGTCTGTNCTTTGAACCGAAGTACACCAAACGTTAGCCAAGCATGGTAAATCGCTTCAAAAGCGTCATCTGTGAGATTCGCTAGATCTACACCTGTAATATCTGCACCAAAACCTTCGCAAATAGGAATCACGTTCATTGGTCTCTGCCCTTTCTGTTATTCGCTATGTCGTACCAACGATTACGGTTATACGATGTACGGGACGCGATCACCATCTTGTTACCAGCTGTCATCAANAATATGGCATACCTTATGCCAAAATAAAAGAATGCTCGTTTAAGAAGGAACCACCTCACTCATGAACATTGACGGAGCCTGCCACTGCGGCAACATCACCTGGAAAGCGGTTGCGAACCCCGACATGGTCGCCATCTGTTACTGCACCGACTGTCAGACTTTCGGTTCATCCGCATTTCAATATACCGCCCGAATCAAGCGCGATGACTTTGAAATCACTAGCGGGCAGCTGAAGGAATACGGAAAGCTCGCCGATAGCGGTAACGAGCGCTATTACAGTTTCTGTGGCGATTGTGGCTCGGGNGTTCATACCAGCAACATTGATGGCCGAGGCCTGTTATCCGTGCGACTCGGCGGTTGCCACCAGAAAGAGCTGTTACCGCCCAAGCTACAGATTTGGTGTTGCTCCGCACCCGCTTGGGTGTCTGTGGAGAGTGATATCAAACTCGATAAGCAAGGTTAGTAACGAACGCTGGATCGGTTACCGACCTGCATATCCTAACTGCCGCCAGGCCTCAAAAACGGCAACAGCAACGGCGTTAGATAGGTTGAGACTTCGGCTATCCGGCAGCATGGGTAAACGAACAATATGACTAGGGTCAAAGAGTGCGAGCAACTCGGGTGACAGGCCTTTGGTTTCGGAGCCAAAGACTAGTGAGTCTCCCGGCTGGTATGTGAGATCGGAGTGAGCCACCTCGCCACAGGTCTCTACAGCAATCAGTCGCCGTTCCGTGTGCGCATCAACATACGTCGGCAACGATTCCCAGGTTTGAACATTGGCAAACTCGTGGTAATCCAGCCCCGCGCGGCGCAGTCGCTTATCGTCCATCTCAAACCCAAGTGGTTCTATAACGTGAAGCGACGCCCCCGTATTAGCGCACAGGCGAATGATGTTCCCGGTGTTAGGCGGGATTTCAGGTTGGCAAAGAACAATATGAAGCGCCGACTCGCTCATCGAAAAATCTCTTTCTCATTAACGTCCGCACGAGACACGATTGGAGATGGACAATGGGCGAACGCCGTTACTATATATCGAGTTTGGCACCCAGTCGCTGGATGGTCACACCGTTGTCCCAGCCACCTTCGATGAGGCTGGCCGTCGCCTCTTTAATGCCTGTATCAATCCGCCACTGCAGGTAAGTATCGTAGTGCGCAACGCTCTCCCACTCTTCGATCAGTGTGTAGGTATCGGCTGATTCTTCGACATACACATCGAGGCCAATACAGCCGTCGAAGCCCCGAGTAGCACCCAGTGATGCCTTAAATACCTCGGCCATCTCTGCGAGCTTGCCCTCTTGCGCTTTGAAATGCGCAATGATGATTGCTGACATGTGATCTCTCCTCTTTGTCCCAAGCCACTTGTCCCAAGCCCCTGGAGTCTCTAGCGGGGCCTAAAGACTGAACGTTACACCTCAATCGTCTTTAATGCAGAAACCCAACGACCACCACCGCTCAGTACACGAGTAGACCAAGCGCCCACGCTGACCGTGCTGCATGTCGAGGATGCGCTGAATCGACTCGGTCGGCGCCATGCCCAATGTCTCGTTNTCCTGCAACTCGTCCAACGGTCGAGGGTAAGTAGCCCAATCTTTCGGTGGACGCCAACCCGGTGGCGGTATNAANACAGATCGAGTTCCGCTAACCGGATAAAGCGCCCGCCAGTCGGTAATGGCGCGNGCCATTNCNTCAACAANATNNGGATNCTTTGACGCCAGATTNTTGTATTCGTGGGGGTCCTCTGAGATTCGGAATAAATANTTNGTNACNGTNGTNGAGAGTTGNTCCTGCTCCATCTCCTGTACCANNTTCCACTCATCGTCAAACGCCGTGAGTTTGAAGCTACCGTAAATCGGAATCTCNGAGGCAAACATAATGAGGTCATCACGCTCGTGCATGACGCCATCCTGAATCGANGGCCACAAACTCTGGCCATCAAATTCGAAGTTATTGAGTGGCTCAATGCCAGCAGCATCGGCCAAGGTTGGAAACACATCCATGACCGTCATGATCTGATCAAAAACCTGAGCGGGAGCTAGCTTTTCAGGCCAGCGCATGAGGGATACCACGCGAATACCCCCTTCAAACGTCTCCCCTTTACCCCCACGAAGCGGTGCNTTGTCTGCCCCACCTACCGAGTACGCCGCACCACCGTTATCACTGAAGAAGAGAACAATCGTGTTATCCGTTAGGCCCTCTGAGTCAAGGGTATCTAAAACCTGCCCAATCGCTTGATCCATGGCGTCGACGACCGCGGCGTACATTGGGCGGGCACTCTCGCGCAGCATGAGCTTCGCTATACGCCGCGTTGAATCTGTTTGATTTGAGCGAGCAGGCGCCAGGTCAGTTTCAATATCCTTGTACTTNTNTTTCAGNTCCTCNGGNGCATCGAGTGGNGTGTGGGGCGCAATAAACGGCATGTACACGAAAAAGGGCTTTTCCTTGTCGCGCTCTCGAATATACCGACTGACCTCATCAGCGAGCAGGTAAGTTTCATACCCCTCGTCGTCAATAGAGACACCGTTTTCCTGGAAATCCTTGCCGCCTACGTTGGCAAAGGGCGGATAGAAGCCGACCTCCGTATGAAGGTGGCCGTAAAAGTGTTCAAAGCCACGCTCGTTGGGATGGTAGGTCATCTGTGCATGGCCTAAATGCCATTTGCCGACCATCGCTGTTTGATAACCAGCTGCCTGGAAGGACTGCGGCATAAAGTGCTCGGCTGGGTTCACGCCAATATTGTCCCAGGGGAGGATAACGCCGTAAGCGATGCCCAAGCGAATGGGATCGCGGCCCGTCATCAGTGCGGCTCGGGTCGGCGAGCAAATGGGCGTTGTGTAAAAGCGATTGAGCCTGACCCCCTCCTCCGCGAGCTTATCGAGTGAAGGCGTATCGATATTACCGCCGTGGTAGCCCACATCAGCCCATCCGAGATCATCCGCGACCATGATCACGATATTGGGTTTATCACTCGCAGACGCGTGAGCGGCCAGTATCGCGAGAAGCATCAACAGATAGGTGGTGAGTTTAGCTACGGTGTGCACAAACATAAGTTTCTCTTTTCTTGTTCTTGGTTCTTATTCTTGTTTCTGATCACGAGACTCACTGAACAAGGTTAGTG
>NZIH01000063.1 GCA_002691565.1 Halieaceae bacterium | reverse complement strand
TCCTCATCACCACAGACGGTGTTTTTTCGATGGACGGCACCATCGCGCAACTCGATAAGATCTGCGACCTCGCAGATAAATACGACGCCATGGTTCACCACGACGACTGTCACGCGACGGGCTTTATGGGCGCCACCGGTCGCGGTGTTCACGAGTACTGCGGCGTCATGGATCGAGTCGACATTATCACCGGAACCTTCGGCAAAGCGCTTGGCGGTGGCTCGGGTGGCTACACCGCNGCCCGACAGGAGATCGTCGACTTATTGCGTCAACGCTCGAGACCTTATCTCTTCTCAAACACGCTTGCGCCTTCCATATGCGCGGCGTCCCTGAAAGTACTCGACATGCTGGAAGCATCGACGGCACTGCGTGATCGGCTTGAAGAAAACACCCATTATTTTCGCGCGCAGATGCAGGCGAACGGCTTTGCTATACCTGAAGGCGATCACCCCATCGTACCTGTGATGTTAGGTGATGCTGTCGTCGCACAAAAAATGTCCGAGCGCCTGCTTGAACTCGATATCTTTGCCATTGGGTTCTTTTACCCCGTGGTGCCGCAAGGTAAAGCGCGTATTCGTGTGCAGATATCAGCAGGACACACAAAGGCAGACCTCGACAAGGCCATTTCTGCTTTCGCAACTGCGCGGGACGAGCTGGCCACCTAAAATAGACACACAGGTATTTATAGGACGTTGATATTCATCAGCCCTCGTTTCCGTCACGCTGCTTGCCAGCGCTCACTGAGATGGTGTTTATTAGGTGACAATAAATCGAATAAGCAGGGCTCAATGGCAAGCGAGACCGAAGTCAAAATCCGAGCGGCTGTCACCAAGGCCTTAAACACGTCAGCCGCTTTTAATCGGAAGCTCAAGAATCCCTTCCGAAAGCACATGTTCTTGACCGGCATCCACGAGCCCATGGTTGAGGAGTTGTCGCTTGATCACCTCGAGGTATCGGGTGTGATACCGGAGGCGCTTGTGGGAACGTACGCCCGCATTGGTCCAAATCCTTTTAAGCCTGATCCACGGGGTCACCACTGGTTTGTCGGTGATGGCATGGTGCACGGAATCCGCCTGGCTAGCGGCAAGGCCGAGTGGTATCACAACCGGTATATCAAAGCCTGCACACTCGAGCGCGCAGGCGGCCCACCCGCAGCAGACGGACCGCGACGTGGTGCGCGCGATACCGTCAATACCAATGTCTTGAAATTAGCTGGAAAGACTTTGGCGCTGGTTGAGTCGGGGCCATTTCCCTTTGAGCTTGACCAAAACCTCGACACGGTAGCATCGACGAATCTGCAAGGGACCTTGAGCGCACCGTTTACTGCGCATCCGCATGAAGACTCCCAAACCGGGGAGTGGCATGCCATCACTTACGAATCTGAAACCCAGGACACCGTATGGCACGTCGCTATTAATCGGGCTGGCGAGGTTATTTCTGAGCGCCCCATTGCGGTAAAAGACGGGCCGTCAATCCACGAATGCAGCATAACTGACGACTACGTCATCATCTTTGATCTGCCTGTCACGCTCTCGCTACCGACGCTTGCCCAAGGCTACAACTTTCCCTATCGCTGGAATAAGTCGCATCCCGCGCGCATTGGACTCCTGCCGCGTCGCGGTGATGCAGACGAGATTATCTGGTGTGACGTTGATCCCTGTTACGTCTTTCACGTCGCTAATAGTTTTCAAAATGACGATGGTAGCGTGACCATTGACTGCTGCGCCTACGAAAGTATGTTCGCGCATGGCCCCGACGGCCCTAACGGCGTCCCGTGTGGATTCGAGCGATGGCGGGTTGACCCTAAAACTCGAAAAGTCACTCGAACCGCCATTGATGCATCACCGCAAGAATTTCCAAGAGTCGATGAGCGCCATTTTGGGCAGCCTTACCGACACGCCTGGATCGTCAGCCAGCCTAGCGAGACCGTCTCAAATTTTGTCGCTGAGAATGCGCTATACCATCATGATCTTGAGACGGGTGAAAAGCGCAGCTACACCTTCGGCCCTGATCTTGTAGGCGGCGAGTTCGTGTTTGTCCCCCGAGCACCCGATGCTGAAGAAGCCGATGGCTGGCTCATGGGATTGGTTATCGATGCAAAAAACGACACGACCCAGCTACAAGTCTTTAAAGCCCTCGACATTGAGCAAGGGCCTATCGGTGCGGTACATATTCCCCACCGTATACCGCCTGGTTTTCACGGGAACTGGATACCCGATTAGCCGGTTTATTTACCAATAACGATAAAGGATGACTCACATGCAATTAGATCTAGCAACGACGTCGATGCTCGCAGGCATGATGCTCAATGAGACACCTGCACTTAATACGCTAACACCGGATGAGGCGCGGCTGGTGTTCTCAGAAATTAACCGCTCCATGCCGCCCGGCCCAAATCAAGTGAGTAGCCGTGACGTCGAGATTCCGGTTGGAGGTGGCAGTATTAGGGGTCGAGTTCTGACGCCATCCACCCCTGCTAAAAGCCTGATGGTGTATTACCACGGCGGCGGCTGGGTCATTGGCAATATTGACGACTACGACGCTGTAGGCCGACACCTTGCAGAGGTGTGCAACTCGATTGTCATCATGGTCGACTACCGAAAGGCCCCAGAGCACACATTTCCCACACCGGTCGATGACTGTTACGCCGCGCTTGAATGGGCCGACAACCACAGAGCCGATATGAATGCCGTCGATCTACCATTGGTGGTAGCAGGCGACAGCGCTGGCGGCAATCTCTCTGCCGTCATGGCGATACAGTCACGTGACGAGGGNGGCCCGAAAATCGATCTTCAAGCACTGATATATCCCGTGACGGATGGAAGAATGGGCGCCAAGAGTTGGGGCGATGATGACAAGCAATTGTTCCTCACCAGCGACATCATGGCCTTCTTTTGGGAGCACTACGCTGACAGCTCGCAAAGACTCGATCACAGAGCTTCACCACTGTTAGCCGANGATCTGAGCANCCTNCCACCCGCTGTNGTACTTACCGCGCAATACGACATTTTGGTNGACGAGGGTAAAGCCTATGCAGAGGCCCTAGAGGCGGCTGGTGTCACGGTCAGCTATAAGGACTTTGCTCAGCAAATGCATGGTTTCTTTGCCATGCCAGCAGCATTGCCCGCTGCCGGCAAAGCCATGCAATGGCTGGCACAGGAGATGGACCGTCACCTCACGGCAGCNGAACGGAAGGATGTNGTGATTGTCGGCGCAGGTTTTTCAGGNATGTACCAGCTCTACAAACTGCGGGAGCAGGGGCTTGATGTTCAGGTGTTTGAGGCTGGTAGTGATGTGGGCGGCACCTGGTATTGGAACCGTTATCCGGGCGCCCGTGTCGATATCGAGAGCATGGCCTACTCCTTCTCATTCTCAGAAGAGCTTCAGCAGGAGTGGGACTGGTCCGAGAAGTACTCGCCTCAGCCCGAGCTTCTCAAGTATGCCCAACACATTGCAGATCGCTTTGATCTCAAAAATCACATTGCATTCAACACACGCGTCGCGGGCGCCCACTTCGATGAAGACGCTGACGAGTGGCTCGTCACCACCGAGTGCGGTCGACGCATCAGAGCGCAGCATCTGGTAATGGCAACCGGCGTGCTCTCAGCCTCGAAGGAGCCCGACATTGTCGGTAGAGAACACTATGAAGGTGATACCTACCGCACCGGTTTATGGCCAAAAGAAGGTGTCGACTTTACGGGCAAGCGTGTNGCCGTCATCGGAACAGGGTCATCGGCCGTGCAAGCGATTCCATTGATTGCTGAAGAAGCGTCTAAACTCGTCGTCTACCAGCGCACGGCGACCTTTACGACGCCTGCGTTGAATCATTCGCTTAAGAAGGAAGACGCAGACGCNATCAAGGCGAACTACGGCGACTATCGAGCTACACAGAAGCTTAATGTGCTGGGCGTCGTAAACGAACGCTCAGTTGATCGGGCGATCGATGCAACTTCGGAAGAGCGAGAGCGTCGGTTCACCGAGGGCTGGGAGAGCGGGATTCTTCCGGGAATGCTGTTCCAGTTCGCCGATCTGCAGGTCGAGCAGGAAGCGAATGATCATATTTCTGAGTACATTCGAGACCGCATTCGCGATACGGTAAAAGATCGCCAGACGGCACAGGATCTTTTGCCCACCGATTATCCTTACGGAACGAAGCGGCCTTGCATCGACACGAATTACTATGAAACGTTCAACCGGGATAATGTCTCACTAGTGAACCTACGCAGAACCCCAATCGAGACCATCACTAACAAAGGCATCAAAACCATGGAAGGCGAGCACGAATTTGATGCTATTGTCTACGCCACAGGGTTTGATGCTATGACCGGCCCACTGCTGCGAGTCGATATACGCGGTCGAGGTGGCGTCAAACTTCAGGATGCCTGGGTTGATGGACCGCGTTCCTATCTTGGCATCGCAATACACGGATTCCCTAACCTGTTCACGATTACCGGGCCGTCGAGCCCTTCGGTGCTCAGCAATATGCTGGTATCCATTGAGCAGCATGTCGACTGGGTGAGCGACTGCATTCAATGGATGCGCGAGGAAGGGAAAGTCACCATCGAGCCCTCCGACAGTGCCGAGCGCGAATGGGCGGAGCACACCGAACAACTGGCCAAAATGACGCTCTACCCCAAGGCGAATAGCTGGTACATGGGGTCAAACGTACCCGGAAAACCACGCATGTTCCTCGCTTACGTAGGCGGGGTCGGGACCTACCGACTCATATGTGACGAGGTTGCGGCCAGTGGCTATCACGGTTTTGAAGCGGCTTAGCCGAGAACAACGTAAACTAACGACCCGGCGACGGCCGGGTTTTTTCTACCCGTAGGATTATTGCAAACAGTCGCGAGAGTAAAGCATGGAAATTTGGGTCGATGCTGATGCGTGCCCGGGCGTGATTCGCGAAATCATCGCGAAAGCTGCGCATAAACGGGCAATCAGCGCGACATTCGTTGCCAATCACAGCTTCAGCTTGCCCAAGTCGCCCTACGTTCGGCTATATCAAGTACCCAGTGGCTTCGACGAGGCAGATAAAGAGATTGAGCGGCGTGTTAACGAGGGCGACTTGGTAATCACTGCGGATATCCCCTTAGCCTCCGATGTGCTAGAACGGGCGGCTGTAGTGTTGACACCTCGTGGTGAGCGATATACCGAAAACAATATTAAGCAGCGCCTACAAATGCGCGATTTCATGGAGACCATGCGCTCATCGGGAGCGCATACCGGAGGTCCGTCNGCCTTGAGTCTGACTGATAGAAAAAANTTTTCAGATCAGTTGGATCGCCTGCTGACGCGAACAAAGCGCGCTTCCAAATGATAGGTTTTGAATGCCCCTCTCATTACTCTCGGTAAAACGATACGAAGGAACCCATTTGTTAACGCCAGGATTACACATACTCCCTACATCTCAACCGGTGCATTCATTAACAGATGTGTAATCTTCATGTTTTTCTATGAGGAACATGGAAATACGGACGGGATGTCGTATGCTTGCGNTCGNGGGGTGTCNTNTGCCTCGTTTTTACTAGGTTTCTTTAATGAGTAAAAAACCGAGAGATTTCTACCATATTCAGGACCGACTGTGCTTGGGGTGGAGATATACCTCAGGCATTGGCGCATTGAGTAGTCAAGGCATTGCAGCTCTTACTCAGCGGATCGATTTACTGTCAGACGAAATTGAGCTGGACACTCCAAATCTAACTGAACTCATCGACCTCATGGCTCAAAAAATCTCTCTTTTAGAAAAGGCANTGGATTATCAAAATGATGATAGACCCCNCAACGTAGTTGAGGAGNGAGTAGGCGTGGAAGAAGTTGAAGTCAGCCTGAGTAGCAGTGGAATGGGTTTCTTTTCAGAGGTCATCGCTGAAGAGGATGCGCACGTGGAAATCGATTTAACACTCGAAACAATGGGCCTCAACATAAGAATGGGCGCTACCGTCTTGGAGTCCAGGCTGTCGGCTGACTCAGAGAAGCCAGGCTATTGGATAAGAGTGCGATTTGACCGAAATCAAGACCAAGAAGTAGATCACTTGTTAGCCCACGTCACCCAGAGACAAATAGAGAAGTTACAGCGAAAATCCGATAACAAGTCAGACGAACAGGCGCTTGCCTAGTCAAGCTTCACAGACAGGGTAGGAGCCTTTTGCAAGCGAATAGTGCTTGTAAAAAACAGCTTCACACACTTTTATATCATCACAAAATAGGCGTTCATTGTTCAGGCTNTGACTGACAAACCAACCCTTGGCATCGCTTAANGTCTTACTCGACCTAAAAAACTCCGCATCACGAGTGCTTCGTGCGCGTTCAGCTGCTTCTAGACACGCCTCCCATGAATCATGGCGTGCNGTCTTGGATAGAGATAGCGGCTTCTCAGACCTCGGCTCAACTCGATTAGGCTCACTTGTTGGCTCAGAGCCCGCTATGACTCCAGGGGCTAAAATTATAAGCTTAAAAACGACAGCGGCNTTGATGCCACATTTTGTAGTAGCGTATTTAATAACCGCGAATACGGTTGCGAAGCTATTGTTTGCGGAAGAGGCCCTCACCAAACTCTTCATACGAATCCCCAAACATATCTCTAAAGCTTGCGACAGCGGCTCCCATTAAGTCCTGCTCTCTAACCGCGATGGAAATTGCCATAATACCTTCAGATCTGAGCACCTCATGGCAAACCATACATGCCGATAGTAGTGCTTCACTTGATGTCGCACCTGCTATGAAGACTGCATCAAATCGACTTGCTTCCGCTACTTGCATAATAGCGTCGCTAATTTCTGTCTCCGAACCAATGTGCTTAATGACGTTAAAGTCGACCGAAGTGTTTTCGGCTAGAGTAGTTAACTTTGAATCAAAGGAGTCATTCCCGTTATCTACACAGTGTAGCTCGATCGAGTCGGCCCAGTCCGCCTCACGAACAACGAAAGCCAAGAACGATTCGTCCTCCGTCCCCAACTCCAAAACGCGAGTAACAGCGCTCTCCCTCATTGCANCTACGAACGAAGCTAACTGCCGTTCATAACTTGATTCATTCATGGCTCCACTCTCTCAACTGTCGGACCTACGACCCAAGTAATTGTTATGACTAAACATTTAATAGCTTCCCATTGGTAGGTTGGACATTTTTGCTTTGCAAGTCAACAGCAGCTAGTTTCCTCAACGTCAAGGATCAAGCCTCTGCATCTAAAACATGCTCAAGTCTCAAAACGAAAACAAGGACCTCTGCGACAGCCTTGTATAGCTCTACTGGAATTTCGTCCCCAAGAGGAATCGCTGACAATAAATGTACGAGCCTCTCATTCTCAACAATAGGAACATTTGCCTCTCGTGCGCGCTCAATAATTTCTTGCGCTAAGAGACCGTCGCCCGTCGCGGTAATAGTGGGCGCTCCCACATGATCGTAGTTTAGCGCCACAGACTTTTTTCTTGGTATTTCCTTATTCATGCAGATACATTGATACTCTTGGCATCTCGCTTACTCGTTTGCTCCGACTTACTTACTGTCTCAGCTGTAATCCGATTCACTTCTAGGCCCGCCATGACAAGCTGATTTTTAAGAGCAGGCATGGATTCAACAAAATACTGCGTCGACCCCTCCTCACTACTTAAGATATCTACGGTTAGACGATTGCCCCTCATCCCGATAAAAATCGATATGGCACCCAGGGCATCTAGCTCAAATCTTAATGAAAGCTGCCACCCTGGGGATTCCTCATTTTCGGTGGAAGGTCGATGCTGTATCTCAATTTCTATCTCAATTAATTTTTCTCCCCACTGCAACGGCAGACTAGAAACCCATCTTGGCGGTGTACCGTCTTGTGGAATTGAGGATATTTGATGGTTTGTCATCGATCCAATCAGAGCATCGATGTTTCCCAACAGTCTTGAGAGCGCAGCGCGCTCCTCAGCTGTCAGACCACTTCCGTGCATTGCAGATGCAATACTTTCACGTATGGCCAGTAAAATTGTTTTGTTTGACCGAGCAGCCTGCGTTGATCTGTCTGCAGACAGCAAACTCTCCGTAAAGATACCAGACAGCAGAAAAGCGGCACGGAAGGTATCAGCAGTAATGGCACCCGCACTTAAAAAATTACTAGCGAGCAAGCGGGCATAATTCTGAAAGTTTAACTGTGAAGCTACAGACCTGGATGATGAAGCCGCTGTCAAAGCGGCCATTAGTTGGGAGAGACCTTGGCCCGTGGGTTGATTAGCCTGTGCAGCTCCTCCGTCGATAACTGTATTACTATTTATNGTNCTNAAGCCCGGCACAGGCGCGGACACNAATCGAAGCACCAACTTCGGCTCTACCTGCTGCACTTCAAGCATAATTCTTGCNCCAGNCTGCACTGGAATATCGCGCGTTGTTACGAAACTTTGACGCCCGACAGTAAGCAGCAATCCACCGCTGGGCATACGATCACTGACCAATGCATTTATAGTCTGCCCTACGCGCCAATTTGCGAGCATGATGCCATGATTTCTTTGATCAACACGAGATGGCGTTAGCGTCAGCTGCAGCTCTTCCAAATTCTTTCTCCGGTCGCACACTAATCCAATATCTGGATTATAATCGTACGCAGTTCTTTGGGAGTAAGGCTACACCGGGAAACGCGCTATGGATATTGCAACGATTATTGGTTGGCTGATTAGTATTGGCGCGGTAGGGCTGTTGATTTGGCAGCAAGACCAATTGCCAATGTTTTTTGGCAACACCACCGCGTTTGTCTCAATCGTCTTCGTTTTAGGTGGCACCCTGTCTGGCA
>NZIH01000062.1 GCA_002691565.1 Halieaceae bacterium | reverse complement strand
GAGAGCATCAAAATGAATAAAAGATATGAGACATCCATCTTAGCCTTCCCCTTCCATTAGGTTTTTAATAGTGGGGTGAACCACCGCTCCACCGTGCGTGATGACACAGCCCGGTAAAATATCGTTCTCCATATCGAGAACAAATGCCTTCGCTTCGGTATCCCAGGTATCTTCAACCAAGTTGAATAAGTTACTGGCATACATTTGGGACGCATCCTTCGCGACTTCGTTCGCCAGATTCGCTGTGCCAACAATGGTGACACCGTCAACCACCACCGTCTCATCGGGGACAGACCCTTCGACATTACCACCTGTCTCAGCCGCCATATCCACCACAACAGAACCCGGAGCCATCCCTTCAACCATATCTTTGGTAACGAGGACCGGCGGCTTACGACCAAATACTTGGGCCGTGGTGATCACGACATCAGAGTCGGCAATCACGTCTTTCTGCGCCTGACGCTGAATCTCGACCTGCTCGGGCGTCAGCTCTTTTGCATAGCCATCGGCTGTCTGACCGGTGTCACCCAGATCAATCTCAAGGAACTTACCCCCAAGCGACTGAACCTGTTCTGCTACAACGGGACGTGTGTCAAACGCGGTCACGCGCGCGCCCAATCGCTTGGCAGTGGCGATGGCTTGTAGACCCGCGACACCGGCACCAATGATAAAGACCTTGGCAGGCTTCAATGTCCCCGCGGGCGTCATCAACATGGGGAAGATGCTGGGAAGTTTTGCCGCAGCCAACATCACGGCGACGTAGCCTGCAAGGTTCGCCTGAGAACTCAATGCATCCATCTTCTGGCTTCGGGTCGAGCGGGGAATCATTTCCATGCTGATGGCGGTTATACCTTTATCAGCGAGCGTTTTAATCAGATCGCGCTCGTTAAACGGATCCAGATAAGACACGTGGATGCAACCGGACTTCATCATGCCAATGTCATCTGCTTCAGGCTTACGCAGCCTCAACACCATGTCGGCGGAACCGAGCAGAGCTGCACGGTCGGTAACGATCTCGGCGCCAAGCTCAGTGTAAATACCGTCATGAAAGCCAACCGCTGCGCCAGCGCCGGACTCGATGGCTACGTCTGCGCCAAGGCGGATCATTTTCTTTACTGTTTCAGGAGTCGCGGAAGTGCGTCGCTCGCCTGCAACCGACTCGCGAGGAATAACAATACGCATGGAAGATGCTCGCTTTTTAAAGTTTGGGAGTTGTACGTCTGATGAACCTAAGAGGATCTCATCACGCCCGCTTTATCGAAACAAAAATCCACAATATCGCGAATAGCCGAAACAAATCTCTAAGGAAGACAATACAGCTGACAAGTGTGCACGCGCAGGGATGCGCAGGACATCAGTGCAGAACGATCANCCTGCTCTAAGTTGAAGCAGTGGGCTCAACCAGCGGTGATGCCAGCTAGTAAACCGGAGCGGTGACTCGAGTACGGCCAAACAAATGCAGTCGCCACCCGACAGCGCGGTGGGCGCATGAATATCACCCGCCTCGCGAGTAATGAAATCACCAGCGTGATATGAACCACCCTCATCACTGAAGCCGCCCTGCAGCACCAGCGTCATTTCGGTACCCGAATGGTTGTGCTGCGGAATCCGACCGCCTTCAGCAATGTGGTAAAGNGAGAACTCCGCAGCNCCATCGATCTCGCCGAGGTCAGCGATGCGTAGCGAGCGGGTCACTTTTTTCCACTGCAGCTGATCAAGGTTGCCCTTGCGAATCTGCTTTACCGTCCACGACAATGTCGATGCACTTGCATCGTTTGCAGCACGGTCTTCTTCTACTTCATCAAGGCGCGCCAGAACGTTATCAANCACAGAGGGGTTGATATCAACCGGCTCAGCATTTTCGAACATAGTGGCGCCAAGGCTTTCCAATTGAGCGAGCCTTTGTCGGCACTCAGAGCAAAACTGTAGGTGAGTGGAGACAACCACACTTTGCGCAGCTGGAAGTGAGCTCGCTGCAAACTCTAAAAGTGTATTGGTATCTGGATGATGTTTAACCATGTCGATCTTTTAACCCTGCCCTTGCCATTAGTCTACTGCATATTCAACGTCTGCGGTACGACCGACTGTATCCGCNGGTTCAGCACGAACAAACATTTCTACCACTTATGCAAACTAATACCCGTTTTTTTGCCTTTGCGGATCACTCCTCTGAACCCGCATCCATAAATACTTGTAATTTTTGGATAGCCAAGCGCACTCGAGACTTCACCGTCCCTAACGGCAAACCCAATTCCGCTGCGGTCTCAGAGTGCGACTTTCCTTCCATATAAACCTTCGCGAGGATCTGTGCCTGATCCTGCGGCAGGTGACTCATAAGTTCACGTACACGGACGGCTCCTCGCGACGCATGCAGTGCCATTGTCGGCTCATCGCCCTCGAGCTCAAAACCCACGTCCTCGGCCTCGAGCTGAGTATCAAACTTCTGAAGTCGACGGAACATATCGGTACGGCAGTTTCTCGCGATGGTGTAAACCCAGGTACTGGCAGCAGCTTTTTCCGGATTAAAACCGGCAGCTTTCTGCCACACTTTAAGCATCACCTCTTGAACGAGCTCATCGGCATGCGCTGCGGATAGCGATGAACCCGACAGTGCAAAGGCTTTAATGAGCGGTGCGAAGTGTGAAAAGAACTTTGCGAACGCGGCACGATCACGATGCTCGGCCACGCGAACAACGCATTGGCTCCACTCATCCGTTCGGCGCCCCTCGGGAACCGACCAAGCAGAGGTCGCGGGCTGCCCGCGTGCGCCTTCTCCCTGCTTGTCCACTATCTAGCACTCCCTTTTGTGCGTATCTCTCAACAGAATACACAAATCAAGTAAACTTGACAGCATTATGTGTATATAAAAACTTACATAATGGCCGTTATTACGGTATTTATTGTGAGTGCGGCATGGAAGCGGTTTTGAGGTAGAGCAATGGCCACTGCCATTATTGGTTCAGGAATTTCAGGTCTCGGATGTGCGTACCGACTCGCGCGAGCAGGCGAGCCTATTGTCGTCTTCGAGGCAGCAGAGCGCATCGGTGGTCATACGGCAACAAAGCAGGTCTCCGTAGCAAGTGGAGATTATGCGGTCGATACTGGATTTATTGTTTACAACGACTGGACATACCCTGCGTTTATTTCACTCATGGATGAGCTGGGCGTCATCAATCAGCCAACCTCCATGGGTTTCTCTGTCTCCGATGACGTCACGGGTCTCGAGTACGCGGGAAACAACCTGAACACCCTATTTGCGCAGCGACGCAACCTGCTTTCGCCTCAATTTGTCGGAATGGTGAGAGACATTCTTCGGTTTAATAAAGTGGCGGTGGAAGATTTAGAAGCCGGAAGGTTGCAACGTGGTGAAACGTTGCAGGCCTACCTCGAGCGGCACGGCTTTAACGAGTTTTTCCGGCGTAACTACCTCATTAGTATGGCGTCCGCCATCTGGTCGGCAAACTTTGAGGAGAGTCTTAACTTTCCGGCGGAATTTTTTGTTCGATTTTTTAAGAATCATGGCCTTTTACAGGTCAAAAACCGACCGCAGTGGCGAGTGCTAAAAGGTGGCAGCCAGAGCTACTTAGCGCCTCTCTGTGCTCCTTTTGAGGCAAACATTCGAACAAACTGTGCTGTCACTGCCGTCGTCCGTGAGACGAATCAATTACCCAAGTTACGTACGTGTAACGGCGAGGAGCTAGTCTTTGACGACATCGTCATCGCCGCTCACGCCGACGAGGCGATTGCCTTGTTGAGTGATATTGATGACACGGAGTCATCTGTGCTGAGCGAGCTTCCCTATTCTGATAACGAGGTAGTGCTGCATACCGATACACGTCTGCTTCCGAAGAAACGGCTCGCTTGGTCGAGCTGGAACTATCGGCTACGTCAGTCGAACAGCCAAGCGACGCTGACTTACAACATGAATATTCTTCAGGGCATCAACTCACCTGAAACGTTTTGTGTGACGCTGAACGATACCGACTCAATCGACCCAGACACAATCTTGGGCGAATACCGGTACGCGCACCCTCAGTTCACTATCAAAGGCATTGCGGCTCAGCAACGTTGGCAGGATATCAATGGCCCCCGTAATACCTGGTTCTGCGGTGCCTATTGGCGAAATGGTTTCCACGAAGACGGCCTGTTCAGCGGCAATCGTGTCGCCGACGCCATACTCAAAAAAAGAGGCCTCCGGTGAATTCGGCCTTCTATGTGGGTCGGCTCGCGCACGCGCGAATGACGCCCAAACCCCATCGGTTCAGTTACCGGGTGTTCATGCCCTTTGTTGATGTGGAGAAGATCAGCGACATCACCCACAGAGCCACGGGCTGGGGCTCACGACGTCTAGCGCCAGCACGCTTTGTGCGGAGTGACTTTATTGGTGACGAACGTGTTTCAGTCGCAGACGCCGTCAAACAGCGGATTTTTGAAGAGACCGGTGAACACTTTGAAGGACAGATCTTTTTACTCGCCAACTGGCGGTATTTTGGGCTGCAAAACAACCCAATCGCCTGTTATTTCTGTAAAGGTAAAACGAGTGAAAAGCTCGAGTTCATTGTGGCGGAAGTGACCAATACACCCTGGGGCGAGCGTCACAGCTACGTGCTCCCGGTTGATCACTCAGAAGCGCTCTTCCAGACGGAGTTTAAAAAAGAGCTCCATGTATCACCGTTTCACGGAATGCAGCAACGGTACCGCTGGTCATCGACTGCTCCAGATCAATCACTCGCGATCAAGCTGACGAATCTGGAAGACGGTGCGCGCGTATTTCATGCATCCCTCACGCTTACGCGAGTTCCCATTAGTCGCTTAAGCGGGCTCTCCCTCCTTGCCCGGTTTCCATTTGAAACGGCAAAGGTCACAGCAGGGATCTACTGGCAGGCTCTCGTCTTGTTTATCAGACGCGTGCCTCTGTTCGCTCATCCAAAAAATAACTCTGTTAACTAGGTAGGAATGTCTTATGACGACACGTCAGGTAGATGTTAAGCACATTGCTAAACTGCCCTCGATAAAATCGTGGCGCAGCACTGAGCTCACGAAACGACTGGTGTTTAAACTGTTTGGCGGTCTTCGTCACGGTGAGCTTNTTATCCATGACAAGGGAGAAACGCACCGCTTCGGAGGCGATGATCTATCCATAGCACCGAGCGCTTCAGTCACAATTCACGAGCCTCGTGCCTATTCCCGGATTCTCATGGGAGGAACCATGGGCGCTGCCGAAGCCTACATTGATGGCGACTGGAGCACAGAAGAGCTCACCCATGTGACACAGGTGTTCAGCGCGAATATGCCGATTCTCGAGTCCATGAAAAACAATCAGAACTGGTTAGTAAAAAGTGCACTCAAGCTNGCGCACGCAGCACGTAAAAACTCCCTGACCGGATCGCGAGAAAATATTGCGGCGCATTACGATTTAGGCAACGACTTCTTCTCCCTATTCCTCGACCCTACCCTGATGTATTCCTCGGCGGTCTTCCCGGCGAATTGCGACAACCTAGCCGAGGCNTCGCAACACAAGCTCAANCTCATATGTGAAGACCTGGAGCTCAAACCGACAGATCACCTCGTTGAAATCGGCACGGGCTGGGGTGGAATGGCGATCTACGCCGCNGAAAACTACGGCTGTAAGGTCACCACGACCACGATTTCTCGTGAACAGCTGGAACATGCGCGGTCTGAAGTAGAAAGGCGGGGACTGCAGGACANAATCACCCTNCTNTTNGAGGATTACCGAGATCTGACAGGNCAATTCGACAAGCTGGTGTCCATCGAAATGATCGAAGCCGTGGGACACGAATACTTCGACACGTACTTCAACTGTGTCAGCAAATTACTCAAGCCCGACGGCAAAGCGGTTATTCAGGCGATTACTATCAATAAGCAGCGTTACGATGACTATCGTAAGTCGGTGGATTTCATTAAGAGATATATCTTCCCCGGAGGATGTCTGCCCTCACTCAACATCATAAGCGGCGCATTGACCCGAGCAACAGATATGCAAATTATCGATCTCAGAGATATCGCTATCGACTATGCGCGCACACTGCAGCATTGGCATCAGGCCTTTTTGACGGANCTCGATGCCGTCAAAGCGTTGGGGTTTGATGATAAATTCATCCGGATGTGGCGCTTTTACTTAAGCTACTGTGAAGGTGGCTTTCGTGAACGTATTATTGGAACCTATCAAATAACAATGGCAAAGCCGTATTACCGGCCGACGTAACCTATGCTGCTATCTTTTGCTCCGATTGTTCTTCTTGTACTCCTCCTTTTTTCGGCGGTTCAACTTTTCGGAGCAGACGCCTCCTATGGGCCTAACCAAGTAGCGCTCTTAATCGCATCGGCGGCCGCTGGCCTCGTTGGCATGTACCGCGGCCTCACTTGGGCCGAAGTACAAGAGAGCATGGTGGCCGGCATCAAAGTGGGTCTGGGACCGATTTTGATTCTCTTGGCCGTGGGAGGTTTGATTGGTAGCTGGATGATCGCNGGCACCGTGCCGGCCATGATCTATTACGGCGTATCAATTCTTAACCCATCGATCTTTTTTGCCGCGGCGGCAATTATTTGTGCGCTCGCGTCGATAAGTATCGGTAGCTCGTGGACCGTAGCCGGCACCTTGGGTATCGGACTTATAGGTATTGCGGACAGTTACGGGCTGTCACCGGCGNTCGCCGCAGGAGCAATCATCAGTGGCGCCTACTTTGGCGATAAATTATCACCGCTGTCCGACACCACCAATTTGGCCGCCGCCTGCACTAGCGTCGATTTGTTCGCACACATTCGTCATATGTTGTGGACGACGGTGCCCGCATTCTGTGTCGCTCTGTTGTTCTTCTCGCTCATTCCCTCAGGCGCAGCAACAGCCCCGGAGCAAATAGCGGAACTCAGAGCTGCCATCAGTCAAGAATTTAATGTCGGCGTTGGTGTCCTTATGCCGCTCGCCGTGATGATTGGCCTTATTTGGAAGCGCGTGCCGGCTTACCCTGCCATCATGCTCGCCACCTTGGCCGGCATTCTGACAGCCCTCACCTTCCAAACCGATGTCGTGCGCAAGTTTGCTTTGATGGCAAATCCAGAGGCGACTATGCCCGTCGTCGAGGGCCTGTGGCGCACGCTATTTGCCGGCTTCGAAGGGACAACAACAAACGAGGAATTGAACCGGCTCATCAGTAAAGGCGGCATCGCCAGCATGCTCAATACGGTCTGGCTCATTGTCAGCGCACTCGCCTTCGGTGGTGTTCTGGAGCGAACCGGCATCCTCAAGCAAATCCTGGACAGCGTTCTCAAGTTGGTAAAGTCAACNGGCGATCTCGTCGCAGCCACGGTCACCGGTGGCTTCATCACCAACATTCTTGCCGCTGATCAGTTTCTTGCGATTGCATTACCAGGACGGCTCTTCAGCAGCACCTATGACGACCGGGGGTTGAGTCGAGAAAATCTGTCGCGAACGCTTGAAGATTCGGCAACTATGACCTCAGCCTTNATTCCCTGGAACACCTGCGGCGCTTACATGGCCGCAACCTTGGGTGTGGCAACCTTTGACTATGCGCCGTATGCNATCTTCAATCTCGCCTGCCCTCTCATCGCGGTGGCATTCGGTTACCTTGCATTTAAGCAGAAGCCCGCGGCAGCCCAACCGGCATGAGCTGGGACCATGAATCACCTTTTATCTTGAGGTTCAGGGTCGAGGCGGATCACATCGATGCGCTCGAGCACACCAACAATACGCAATACGTCAACTGGTGCAACGAGACAGCCTGGGCGCACACCACAGAACTTGGCCTAGGCGCTGANACCTATCNATTGCTCGATAGAGCGATGGCACTGACCAAAGCCGAATACCACTACCTCCTAGCCACGCGGCTTGGTGAGGAGCTCGAGGTAGGAACCTGGATTACCACCTGGGATCGACGAATGCTCATGGAGCGTCAGATGCAAATACGCTCGGCAACCACGGGGGACACAGTCCTTCGTGCCAAGCTGCAATTTGTCTGCATTGAAATTTCCACAGGCAAACCGAAACGACCACCTAAAGCCTTCATTGACGGTTACACACCTGCGCTCATTTTCTAAGCTCGTTGCAAAGCATCAATAGCATCGTCTGGCGTGATAAAGCGGTGCGCGAAAACGACTAATCTCCAGCCAAAGTGTTCGCTCTGACATCGCGTCAGGCGAGCGACCACGAAAAGGGCATGACCTGAGAAAGTTCAGAGCGCCCTTGCGCCAGCATCAATAGGCGATCGAATCCAACTGCCACCCCAGCGCAATCCGGCACCCCTGCCCTCGAGGCGCTAATCAACCGCTCATCAATCTCGCGAACAGGCTGGCCTCGGGAGGCTCTCAAGCCATTATCCGCCTCAAAACGTTTCGTCAAAATATTGGGGTCCGACTCTTCCCAATAACCATTGGCGAG
>NZIH01000015.1 GCA_002691565.1 Halieaceae bacterium | reverse complement strand
ACCAAGATCGAGCAATAACTCCCACATCCGCAATTTCTTGTCGGATGTCATAGGCTCGATTAAGGCCTGATTCCCNTCACGCAAATCGACACTGCACCACTCGGGCGCCTTGGTTAACACAGCATCCGGCCANCGGCGGTCAGCCTTCTTTAGCGGTTGATACTTGGGATACTTCCGATAATCAAAGGCCCCAAACTCTGAATGATTCATAGCTAACTCAATTAAGTGAACTTTAACCGCAGAATTATACGCCTTGGCGCTTAGAGAATTTGATCAAAATCACCGATATCAGCACCAATTAATAGCGAATAACTACAAATATACTTTTTTTTAAGCGAAATACGCTAATATCGGCAATATGCTTGATATTAATGATCTAGATCGAACTGACCTTCGCTTGCTGGCGGAGCTGCAGAGAGACGCCAGTCTGAGCAACCTCGAGCTGGCCGATAAAGTGGGGTTGTCACCCACGCCCTGTGCGCGTCGGGTTAAGCGACTCCTCACCGAGGGCTTCATCGAGCGCCAGGTTGCCATCCTGAACCCGGAAAAGTTGGGCTTCGACCTGACAGCCCACGTAAGTATTTCGATGGATCGGCACACACCCGATCGCTTCGAGAANTTTGAGACAGAAATTGCAGCGTATGACGAAGTGATCGATTGCTCAGTAGTCACGGGGCAGAGCGCTGACTATTTATTGCGTGTTGTGGTGAAAGACATGAAGCACTTTGAAGCGGTGCTATTAGGAAAACTCACTCGGATACCCGGCGTGACCGGCGTGCACTCCAGCTTTGTGTTGAGAAAGGTGATCAACCGAACGGAGATACCGCTCGGTTAGTGCGAATCATCACGCATTGCTGCGTGACTCAATCTGCCGCGTTGGCGGCCCGCTCTAGTCGCGCGAGTTCTTTATCAGCAAGGAACGCGGCTATCTTCAGCATGTTCGCCTGACTACCCGCCTGACGCGTGTCGATACGGTACTTCCCATTTACCATTAATGACGGAGTGCCTTGCACACGAGCACCTTCTGTCCGCGCAGCTGCCTGACGGACCATGCTATCGAGACCGAAAGAGCCAAAAGCGCGATCAAAATCTTTCTCTGCGACACCGTTTTCAACGAAGACTGCACGTACGGCCTCAGGGGTCGATAAACGTTTACGTTGACGATGGATGGTGTTGAACACGGCGCCGTGAACGGGCTCAAATACGTCGAGCACCTCAACCGCGTAATAGGTCTTAGCGAGAAGCTTCATCCCCGGGTTGTTNTTCCAGATCACGGGCGTTCTTTGAACAACGACGCCTTCAGGCAACCGCGATTCAAACGACTCAAGCAAGGGCTCAAAGTTATAACAATGGCCGCAGCCGTAGGAGAAAAACTCTGTAACCACCACCCGATCGCTGATACCCGTGTGGATGGCAGGCTCAATCAGGTCGTAATGCACGCCTTCTTGATACTGATCTTGAGCAGCCACACCCACTGAGAATGTGACCATCGCCGCTATCGTTACTACGCGAAGCCAACTCAACATGCTGATTCCCCCGTCCCGCTACTGGTCTACTATTGCTTTACTGTAAACCCGCAACATAACTTGCGACCGCTTTGATCTCAAGATCGCTCAAACCAAATGCAATAGTGCGCATAATCTTGCTGTCACCACCATTCGTTCGGCCACTCTCATCCTCGTAGCCAAGACGGAACATCTCAAGCTGTTGTGCAACATAGTCGGCGTGCTGACCTGCCAGCGCAGGATAGCCACCAGGGCCATTACCTTTCCCGGATGGACTGTGACAACCAGAGCACGCGGCAACTTTTCTTTCAGCAATACCGGCGAGATATACCTTACGGCCTAACTTCACGAGGCCTGGATCAGTTGTGCCTGCGGTTCGGTCCTGCGCATCGTAGAACGCGGCAATGTCAGCTAACTGCTGATCTGTCATGTTATCGACCTGACCCGCCATCAACGCGACGGGCCGACGGCCATCACGAATGTCTTTCATCTGCTTCAGCAGATAGCGCTCACCCAGGCCTGCCAGCTTGGGGAATGTTGGGGCAAGACTATTTCCGTCAGCACCATGACACGCCGCACACGAGCCCACCAATGCTTCTCCTGCAGCCGCGTCACCTTTCATAACGCCACCGGCTAATGCAACGTTGGCTGCCATGAGCAGCGCCAAAGTTGCAATTGCGCGATTAAAGATCATCCTAAACTCCTTGTTACCCAACTATTGGGGTGTCGACATATATGTGATGAGTGCCTTGTAGTCATCATCGCTGCACGTATTGCACATACCACCGGCTGGCATAACGCCCAGCCCGTTCTTTACCGATGACACGAGCGCTTCCATTCCCTTCGCAAGTCGTGGCTCCCACTGGGCCGCATCCCCGGTCTTTGGTGCCCCTGCAACCGCGTACGCGTGACACGCGCCACACGACGCCGCGTACTGAGGCGGCTGCTCAGCAGCCTGGACTGCCACTGTTGCCAATGACGATGTACCTACGATGAGTGCGAATTTTAAGATGTTTGCTTTCATGATTTAACCCTCTGTCACGGCGTGAGTACCGCTAAATGCTGTGATTTTATTGCTATACCCACGTAATCTGGGTCGGCATTATAGTCACTGTGCCGAAAACACCAAACTTTACGTGGATCACTGTCATTAATACGCCCAATAAGTCTCAAAAGCTTAATTTTAAAAGCACTGAATTTTTACAATCTGCGAGTGCGCTAAACAACGCGCCGGCGGACTTTGGCTGCGAGGTCGCCTTTGCCGGTCGAAGTAATGCCGGCAAATCGAGCGCCATCAATGCGCTCACTGGCAATAGCAAGCTTGCGAGGACGTCTCGAACGCCGGGCAGGACCCAACTTATCAACTTTTTTACGGTCTCTGATCAAGTACGCCTGGTGGATTTACCGGGGTACGGCTTCGCCAAGGTCCCGTTAAAGGTAAAAAACGAATGGAACAAACAGCTTGAGCGCTACCTGCAACACCGGCGCAGCCTGAAAGGGCTCATTCTCTTAATGGACATCCGGCATCCCCTGAAAGATTACGACAGACAAATGATTGAGTGGGCCACCGTGAGCGAAATGCCGGTGCATATCCTGCTTACCAAATGCGACAAGCTCAAACGCGGCCCAGCAAAAACGGCCTTACTGGGCGTAAAAAAAGAGCTCAAAGCGCACGAGAAGTGGGTATCGGCTCAGCTCTTCTCATCGCACAACCACGAGGGAATGGCCGACCTCCACCGCACACTGAACTGGTGGCTAACCTTGCCGGACGAAGACGTGACGCCGATTGAAGACAATACTCCTGACTAACTAACTGCGGTTTAGTGTGCCTCATCCCAGTTATCGCCCACACCCACCTCGGTCAGCAGGGGAACTTGGAGTTCAATGACATTTGCCATGCGCTGAGTCACGTTGTCGCATAGTGTTTCGCAGGCGTCGTCTGCCACCTCAAACACCAATTCGTCGTGGACCTGCATGATCATCTTTGCATCGAGGCCTGTGTCTGTCAGCCAGGCATCCACGTCGATCATGGCCAGCTTGATGATATCTGCTGCGGTGCCCTGCATCGGCGCGTTAATGGCAGTCCGCTCGGCCGCAAGCTGTCGCTGCTTATTCCTTGCATTGATTTCCGGAAGATAGAGGCGTCGGCCCAGCAGCGTCTCTACATAGCCCTGCTCATGGGCTATGGCTCGCGTCGCATCCATGTAATCGGCAACGCCCGGATACCGCGCGAAGTATCGATCGATGTACTCCTGGGCTTCCCCGCGCGCGACACCAATCTGCTTCGCCAGACCAAAGGCCGACATACCGTAAATCAAACCAAAATTAATCGCTTTCGCTTTGCGTCGCTGATCAGTCGTTACTCCTTCCAACGACACGTCAAAAACCTCTGCTGCCGTCGCACTATGAACATCCAGTTCGTTGGCAAACGCATGCAACAGACCGGCATCACTCGACAGGTGCGCCATGATCCGAAGCTCGATTTGAGAATAATCAGCGGCGACTATCTTTCGCCCCTCGGGTGCAATGAAGGCCTGCCGGATGCGGCGGCCTTCCTGCGTTCTGATAGGGATATTCTGAAGGTTAGGATCGCTCGAGGACAAGCGACCCGTTGCCGTCACGGCCTGATGATACGAGGTGTGCACACGCCCAGTTCGCGAATCAACCATCTCAGGCAGTTTGTCGGTGTAGGTTGACTTCAATTTCGCTAGGCCTCGATGCTCAATGAGCACAGCGGGCAGCTCGTAATCATTAGCCAGCTCGGCCAATACATCTTCGGCCGTAGATGGCGCGCCTTTCGGTGTTTTCTTGATGACCGGTAGCTCGAGCTTCTCAAACAGAATCTCACCCAACTGCTTGGGCGACGCCAGGTTGAATGGCTGCCCCGCCAAGTCACAGGCCTGTGACTCAAGTTCAGCTAGGCGAATGGCAATTTCGTGGCTTTGAGCCCGTAGCTTGTCGACGCTGACGAAGGCACCATTGCGCTCAATCTTCGAAAGCACCGGCACCAGCGGCAATTCCAACCGCTGATACACTTCATTGAGACTGGGCTCCGCCTCGAGCTTTGGCAGGAGCGTCTCATGAAGTCGCAGGGTGACATCGGCATCTTCGGCTGCATAGGCCGCCGCTTGCTTAATATCAACGTGATCAAACGACACCTGCTTAACGCCCTTGCCGGCTACTTCCTCAAAGGAAATAACCCGCTGGCCTAAGTACTTCAATGCCAAGCTGCCCATGTCGTGTCGACTACCCACCGCGTCGATGATGTAGGACTGAAGCATCGTATCGTGCGCTATTCCGCGCAATGTAATGCCGTGGTTGGCCAATACGTTGGCATCATATTTCAGATGTTGGCCCACTTTTTTGACGGCACTAGATTCGAGCAGTGGCTTCATTTGGTCGAGAATCTGGTCTCGGTCGAGCTGACCCTCCAGCCCGGGGTTTAGGTGGGCCAACGGTACATAGGCCGCCTCGCCCGGTTCAATGGCAAATGACAAACCCACGATCTCGGCTTGCATGTAATTTAAGCTGGTGGTCTCGGTATCAAAGGCAAACAATGGTGCCGCCTCAAGGCGAGATAACCAGGTATCAAACACCGCTTGGTCAGTGATGGTGACAACCGACAGGTCAGAAACCTGACTCGTTACCGGCTCTGATGGGCTGTCCGCAAAAAGGCCCGGGCTGAGTAATTCATCGAGCCAAGACTTAAACTCGAGATCGCGATAGAGTTCGATCAAATGATCGGTATCGGGCGATGACGAGCGCAGATCGGATTCCGAGAGCGCTAGCTCACAGTCCGTTTTAATGGTTGCAAGCACGTAAGACAGCTCGGCCATTTCCTTACTGGCAGATAACTTCTCTCCCAGAGACTTGGCGCCCCGAATAGGAAGTTCTGCAACCCGATCGAGCTGGGAGTAGATATCGGAAATGCCCCCAAGATGTTGAAGCAGGGCAAGGGCGGTTTTCTCACCCACACCGGCAACGCCCGGAATGTTATCTACCGAGTCTCCCATGAGGGCCAGCAAATCGATGATGAGCTCAGGCGGCACACCAAACTTATCGACCACTCCATCGCGGTCCAGGACAACCTGGGTCATGGTATTGACCAAGGTGACGTAGTCATTCACCAGCTGCGCCATGTCCTTATCACCGGTGGAAATAAGGACCGGTCTTTGCTCCGCGCTCGCCATCTCGGACAAGGTGCCAATTACATCATCGGCCTCGACACCCGAGATCGATAGGAGTGGCAGGCCCATCGCCCGAATGACGTTATGAATCGGCTCGATCTGCTCGCGGAGCTCTTCAGGCATCGGCGGTCTATTCGCCTTGTACTCCGAATAAATATCGTTTCTGAAGGTTGGCCCTTTAGCGTCGAAAATAACGACGAGCTGATCGTTCGGATTGTCCGCCTGCAAACGCTTCAACATGCCGATCACGCCTTTGGCAGCGCCCGTATTCAGCCCCTTGCTATTCGTCAGCGGCGGAAGCGCATGAAAGGCTCGAAACAGATACGAGGAGCCATCAACCAGAATCAGGCGTGAAGCATCAGTCATATTGCTGACTCCAGTAGTACTGGGCAGAGCGAAGCGTCACTTTCATTTTGGCCAGATCCAACGGCGCTCTAAAGAAGCCGTGAAAGTCGCCCTTGGGATTGATGAGAACAACATTAGCACTGTGGTCCATCTGATAACTGCCATCTTCCATAGTGACCTTACGGAAGGGCGCATTAAACCGACGTGCAAAACTAAGAATATCCGGAAAATCCCCCGTTACACCCAAGAACTCGGGGTGAAAATAGGGCACATACGTCGAGAGCTGCTCTACCGTGTCTCGCGCCGGATCTACCGAGACCATGACCACATCGGTGGAAGCCGCTTCGGTGCCCTCCAAACTGCCTTTGAGCTCAGCCAAAAAGGCCATCGTTGTGGGGCAAACATCAGGACAGTAGGTGAAACCAAAAAACAAGAGCGTCCAGTCACCTTCAAGGCTTTGGTCAGTGAATTCAATACCATTATGGTTAGTAAGTACAAACTTACCTGGATCTCTTGGCGTGTCGAAAATAAATAGCCCGTTCGCTCGCATCTCCGAGACGGTCATGATGCGCGGTTGCTGGATGCGATGCACGAAGCCAGCCACGATGATTGTAATACCAAGTAGGATCGCAGCAACCGTAAGAGCAACACGCTGCTGTTGGGTCAGGGTCATGCGGGCGTTCCTAATATCCAGTGATCAGCAAGCATGGCGATAAACAGAACCATCAGATAGGTAATCGAAAACTTGAATGTTGCCATGGGCGCATCCGGGTTTTTCTCACGCAGGATCTCAATCGACCAGTACAAAAATCGAAGGCCCAACAGCGTTGCGGCAATAGCATAAATCCAGCCACTCAACAGTGTGATGTAGGGCAGCAAGGTAATCAAAAACATCAAGATGGTGTACAGAAGGATGTGCAGCGCCGTGAAACGATTGCCATGCGTGACCGGGAGCATGGGAATACCCACGGCTGCGTACTCTTCCTTACGGTGAATGGCGAGCGCCCAGAAGTGTGGGGGCGTCCACGCAAAAATTATGAGAACCAGTAACAGGCCATGCGCATGAATCTCTCCGGTGACCGCGGTCCAGCCAAGCAGGGGCGGTGCTGCGCCAGCAAGGCCACCAATGACAATATTNTGCGGCGTCGCACGCTTCAAAAACATGGTGTAAATGAAGGCGTAGCCGACCAAGCTCGCCACCGTCAAAACGGCAGTCAGCACATTAATCGTGATAGCGAGTAGGGCGGCGCCCAAGAATGCGAGCACTGCAGCAAAGGCAATCGCTTCCGTTTGGGAGACGCGACCTTGAGCAACAGGACGATTGGTTGTCCGGGACATCTTTTGATCGATACGCTCATCGACAACGTGGTTGATTGCAGCCGCTGCGCCCGCACAAAAGGCAATGCCGATATTGCCCAGCACCAGGGGTTGCCAAGGTACAAAACCTGGCACCGCCATGCACATGCCAATGACGGCCGTTATCAGCATCAAGGCAACAACGCGAGGCTTGGTCAGTTCAAGAAAATCAGGCCAGCGTGCCAACAGTGACTCACTCATCGTCAACCCCCGGAATTCTTGAGCAAGAACTTGAGATCGCCAATAACATCTTTGTAATTAACCTCGCTCGCATAACGCATCATGACCCAACCCGAGGGGTCAACCAGGTACCAGGCGTTCTCGGCGACATGACGCTCGGGCACAACGGGCTGTGCACCCATTTGCCAGACGCGCACATCCGGGTGCTCGCTCTCGATGATATCCGAAAGGGGTATTGCACCCTCTGCCACACTATCGCCCTCGATTTGAATGGCGTTGGCAGGCGCATCAACCACCATGACACGCTGGATACGGTGAAAGTCTCGGCCAATGGCTATTCGGATTTGCCGTGTTAAATACAGCAGCTCGCTACACGCGGCATCGCAGATATCACCGGAGTTGACGACCATGAAGGTCCACTTCGGCTCTAACGCATCAAGACTCGTTTCGCTTCCATCACTGGCGGTAAAGGGCTGGTTTCTTATATTGACCGGATTGGCCAGTATCTCACCGCTGTTGGCAGTTCCAAGGGCACCGACGATATCGATATCGCCACGCTCGACAAAAAACCAAAGCCAAGAAGCCGCCAAAATCATGGTGACGGGCAAGCCAGCAATGAGCAGCAAAATGGCGCGACCGCCCCGCTGATCTGTATGTTGAGTCACTCAGTTATCCCCCAGTGAAACGCAATGATTAAGGTCTACCGATGCGATACCGCAGCCACTGCCATAAGTTGGTGCTGCGAAAGATAAAGGCCAAACCCAAAGCAGCCGCCATAGTAAACCATTGCACGGCATAACCCTGATGTTTTGCCGGTGTTTGATTAACAATCGCCCACGTCGCGTCGAACCCAACCGGCTCGAATTCGCCCACGCGGATCTCGAGTGGAAACACAGCGTGGTCGAGCCGTGCTTGTAACTCATCCCGCCACGCCAGCAAGGTCAGCTGCTGCACCACGCCGGGCAACTGCGCCGGCAACGGATTGTCACCCAACATGAACGCATCTCCGCTGGGCTGGTATAGCCGCCCACTTACCGTGTGCACGCCTTGAGGTAGGAGGATCTCAGGCAATACCTGCCTCGATGCATCGCCTTGAACCCATCCGAGGTTCAGCGCCACCGCGAGTTGGCCCACCTCGGCGAAGGCGATGACTTCATAGCCAAACTTGCCACCGCGTAAGCGGTTATCTAACAGCACATATTGGTTGGGGGAAAAGTGCGCATCCATCACCACTCGGCGATCTGCAAGTTCATTTTCCGGCAGGCGAATCGCTGACTGAGGGGTGATCGCGGGCAGCGCTCGCCTCGCCTCTAGACGATCGATAAGCGCCGCTTTTTCTTCCGCTCGATCGAGTTGCCAAAACCCAAGGGCGAGTAGGGTTGGCAGCAGTAAAGCCGTGGCCAATGTCGTTCGCCAATCAAGTTCAACGCGCAACTTCATTTAGGTTTCGCTACACTCCCTGCTCTTTTCGCCCACACGCGCCGCTTTCTAACGGTCCGTGTCATCTCCAGTGTAAGGATTTTGCATGCTCAAAGGTCTCATTGTCTTACTCATGATCGCGTTACTCGTCACCCTGGGTGCGGGGCTGTATTTCCTTATGATCGATCAGGGCGATGTAAAGAAGACTCGGCTCGTTAACTCGCTCCGTGTACGTGTCGGTATCGCTGGGACACTCATGGCACTCATTATCTACGGTGTAGCGACTGGGCAACTCGGCCATTCTAGCCCCTGGGATGCACGCCCCACCGCCGAAACCACCGAATAAAAAAAGGCGGGATTAGCCCGCCCTTCTGCCGTCTTACATCATCTTCAAATGATGTAGACNAAGATAAAGAGGAAGACCCAAACCACATCGACGAAGTGCCAATACCAGCTTGAAGCCGAGAAACCAAAGTGGTCGGTTGGTGTCATATGCTTTTTGCGAACCGAGCGAATCAGCTGGATCAGCAACATGGTCATACCCATGGCCACGTGGAACCCGTGGAACCCGGTCAACATGAAGAAGGTCGAACCGTAGATACCCGAGTTCAGCGTCAGACCAAACAGCTCATACGCCTCGTAATATTCCGCCGCCTGCAAAAACAGGAAGATGATCGCTAAGCCAACAGTGACGGCAAGCCATGCTTCAAACTTCTTGATGTTGCCTTGCGACAGTCCTCGGTGCGCAAACTCACAGGTCACGCTCGAGGTCAGAAGAATGATCGTGTTCCACAGCGGAAGCCATGCATACCATGCCTGCGCATCGGCAAACGACATCGATGTGTGCTGTGAAACAAAGTCGCCATTGTTGGCGATCGGCTGGCTCAGAGCGCCACCCACCACTTCCTGTGGCGTCGTCACGGGCGGCCAGGTGTATTCAAACCCTTCCCATAGCAGGAAGTTCATGCGACCACCCTCACCCTCACCGGCAAGCCAGGGGCCTGCCAACCATCGGACGTACAACAGGGCACCGAAGAATGCGGCAAAGAACATAACCTCGGAGAAAATGAACCAGAACATGCCGAGCACATAACTATTACTCAACTGGCTGCTGTTCATGCCCGCCTTGTTTTCCTTGATGGTCGTTCTGAACCAGTAGGTTAGTGTCGCGATAAACATCGCAAGACCCGCAAAAAGCACCCACTTGGCAGCACCACCCGTATCGTGTGTGCCCCCAAAGGTCATCTCATTGAGGACTAAGCCGCCGCCAAAAACAGACAGCACCAAACCGATTGTGGCGCGAACCGCGAGACTGGAGCTCTCGGGCACGTAGTACTTTTCATACTCAGTTGAAGTTTCAGCACTAGACATTTTTTTTCCTTATTCCCCGTCCCCCCGGGGCCCCCTTCAGTTTATCTCGAAGCGACTTTGTCGCCTATCAGCGACGTCACATCGAACAATGTATAAGACAGCGTGATGGTTTTAATATCCGCCGGTAAATCCTGATCGACAATAAATTGAAGCGGCATCTCGGCCTCTCCATTGCCATCGAGCGGTTGTTGCTCGAAGCAAAAACACTCTGTCTTATGAAAATATTCCGCCGCTCTGGATGGTGAGACACTAGGAATCGCCTGCGCCACCATGGTGTTCAGCGTTGGATTCGCCGCAAAAAATACAGTGTCGTTAGCGGCACCTGGATGTACCAGCATTTCCGTCACCTGTGGCGAAAAGGCCCACGGCATACCATCGTTGTTCGTGGCAATGAACTGCACCTTGATAGAACGCGTCTCATCGACCTCGGCAGACACAGAAATGTAAGCTTCGGACGAGGTTTTGCCATTGATCCCAAGCGCATCGCACAGCACNTTGTACAGCGGCACCATGACCACAAAGACAAANGCAAACATGCCGACAGACACAGCGCCGAGCTTGGCTACTGTGTCNATCGTGGGATCTTGGCTCAGTCTCATNTTGTAGCGTCCAAGACTTAGTGAGCGGGTTGCTCTTCGATTTTGGGTGGCGTTTCGAACGTGTGNTATGGCGGAGGTGATGGCAAGGTCCACTCGAGNCCCTCAGCACCGTCCCATACCTTTTCGTCAGANACCCGCTCNCCNGCNACGATCGCAGCGATCACGTTGTANAGGAAGAGCAACTGNGAAGCGCCGTAAATGAACGCACCAATCGATGACATCATATTGAAGTCAGCAAATTGCAGGGCGTAATCGGGAATACGTCGCGGCATACCTGCTAATCCAACGAAGTGTTGTGGGAAGAACGTCACGTTGAAACCGATGAAAGACACCCAAAAGTGCACCTTACCCATCGTTTCGTTGTACATACGACCGGTCCACTTTGGCAGCCAGAAATAGACCGCCGCCGTCATTGAGAACACAGCACCCGCAACCATCACGTAGTGAAAGTGCGCTACGACAAAGTAGGTATCGTGGTACTGGAAGTCAGCCGGTGCAATGGCAAGCATCAAGCCGGTAAACCCGCCAATAGTGAACAGCACCAAGAACCCAATGGAGAACAACATGGGTGTTTCAAACGTCATCGCACCACGCCACATCGTGGTAACCCAGTTGAAGACCTTCACACCGGTAGGCACTGCAATGAGCATGGTCGCGTACATGAAGAACAGTTCACCAGCGACCGGCATACCCACGGTATACATGTGGTGCGCCCAGACGACGAATGACAGGATCGCAATCCCCGCTGTCGCATAAACCATCGATGCATAACCGAATAGCGGCTTACGAGAGAACGCGGGGATAATCTGCGAAATCACGCCAAACGCTGGCAGGATAATGATGTATACCTCAGGGTGGCCGAAGAACCAGAAAATATGCTGGAACAGGACGGGATCACCACCACCGGCAGCAGAGAAGAAGCTCGTGCCGAAGTGAATATCCATCAGCATCATCGTGACAGCGCCCGCCAGTACTGGCATGACCGCAACCAGCAAGAACGCCGTGATGAACCATGTCCATACGAACAGAGGCATCTTCATATACGTCATGCCAGGGGCNCGCATGTTCATGATGGTGGCGATGATATTGATTGAACCCATGATGGATGANACACCCAAAATGTGGATCGCGAAAATGAAGAACGTCACCGAGGGNGGTGCGTACGTCGTTGACAGTGGCGCGTAGAAGGTCCANCCAAAGGCAGGTGCACCCCCTTCCATCAGCAGCGTCGACGCCAACATCAGGAACGCTGGCGGAAGAATCCAGAAGCTCCAGTTATTCATCCGTGGCAACGCCATATCCGGCGCACCAATCATCATGGGAATGAGCCAGTTGGCCAGTCCCACAAAGGACGGCATGATGGCGCCAAAGACCATGACGAGACCGTGCAAGGTTGTCATCTGGTTGAAGAAGCCAGGTTCCACCAGCTGCATGCCCGGCTGGAAGAGCTCTGCGCGGATGATCATGGCAAATGCGCCGCCCAAGAGGAACATCGCGAACGAGAACCATAAATACATGGTTCCGATGTCTTTGTGGTTAGTTGTGTACAGCCAACGAGAGAGGCCTTTAGCTGGACCGTGGTGATGATCGCCCATGTTTATTTCCTCCGATTACCCTTCTTTGTAGCTCACGACGTCTGACGCCTGAACCACATCCCCAGTATTATTTCCAAATGCGTTGCGCTGGTAGGTTGTTACCGCCGCAACATCAACGTCTGACAACTGCGCNCCGAANGCCTGCATGGCAGNGCCAGCAACACCGTTGACGATCACGTTCAGGTGAGAATCGAGCCCACCCACTGCAATGGCGCTCCCCGCGATTGCATTACCGAGACCGCCCTCACCGTTAGCGCCGTGACAGGCCAGACAGCTGGCGTTGTAAACATCCTCGCCTCGCGCCATGAGNTCATCAACGGATAGCTCGGTGGCNGCCAAAGCGGCATCAGCTGCGGCCGCNCCTTTCTTTGCAGCCATCCAGNCATCGAATTCGCCCTGGCTCACTACGTGTACTTCGACCGGCATNAAGCCNTGGTAGGAACCACACAGCTCCGTGCACTGGCCGCGATAAACACCTTCCGCNAAAACGCGTGTCCACGCCTCATTGATGAAGCCGGGAATCGCGTCGCGCTTGACCGCNATCTCAGGCACCCACCATGAGTGGATAACATCGTTAGCCGTGATTAAGAATCGCACCTTGGTATCAACAGGAATGACCAGCGGCTCATCGACTTCGAGAAGGTAGTTTTCGCCTTTCGTATCCGTGTTGTAGATCTGTTCCTGCGATGTGGCGAGGTTTGAGAAAAACGCAACGTTCTCACCGTCCGCATCGAGGTACTCGTATTTCCACTTCCACTGGTAACCGGTCACTAAGATGCTCATCTCGGCATCGTCGTTGTCGTAAACCTCGAGCAAGGTGGATGTNGCCGGAACAGCCATACCGATCAGAATGAAAAANGGCACAACGGTCCAGGCAATCTCGACACCGGTGTGCTCATGAAACTGTGAAGGCTCAACACCTTTTGACTTTCGGTGTGCATAAATCGAGTACAGCATGACGCCGAANACGCCGATGCCGATGANGACACAGATCCAGAAAATCAACATGTGAAGGCCGTAGATTTCGGCACCTAGATCAGTGATCACAGCGCCGGCTTCGGAAANGCCAGTCGACATGTTGATCTGATTTTGTGCATTGGCAGCAAGCGGCAGGAACGCCGCCGCGGCAAGTGCGCGTGCGTTTAGCATCTTTTCTTCCCCATAATCGCGGTAGATTGGCCTCGCCCCCGTGGTTGGGCCCCGCTTTTTCTAAGCCGCGCGATTATAACGAAGTCAAATTGGATTCACAGCGGAAACACGTTTGTTAGACAAATACCGTGCATTTATTANNAGNAATTTANTCNTTATCGAGGTCCGGAGACATCAGCCGGACTGGTTCGGCGACTGTTTCTACCAAACGGGCACTCCCGCGGGTGACGCGGGTAGTGGGCTCTTCAGCAGCTTGCTGGGGTCTTTTCTCTTTAAATCCACACTCAATGCAGGACCGCTCGTCAGTCTCCATATCGACCACTAGTCGATCCATGGCCTTACAGGAGGGGCAGATTGCACCTGCGATAAAACGCGGTCTTNTCGGTGCATTNGGGGTTGCTTCGTTGNACATGATGTTCGTAGTTCATCTCGTTTAGNAGTTGAATGTCGCATGACGACCGTGCCAAGGTTATCAGNGATANGGAATGCGAGCAGTTAAAGATGTCCAAACCAAGTTATCACGGCCCCGACAATATTCGGTCATACGATGGCATNACCCCATCGCTTGGCGAGCGGGTGATGATAGANCCTAGTGCTGTCGTGCTGGGTGATCTGGTCATGGGCGACGATGTGAGCGTATGGCCGCAATGTGCAATCCGTGCCGACATGCACCGCATTCGTATTGGGAATCGAACCAATATTCAGGACAACTCGGTTCTGCATATCACTCATGCTGGCCAATTCAGTGAAGCGGGGTGGCCACTCACCATTGGCAATGACGTTACAGTGGGGCACAGCGTGGTACTGCACGGCTGCACCATAGGTGACCGAGTACTTGTAGGGATTGGGTCCATAGTGATGGACGGTGTGACCGTTGAAGATGAAGTGATGATCGGGGCAGGAAGCCTCGTCACGCCCGGCAAAACACTCAAAAGCGGCTGGCTCTATGCTGGATCACCCGCAAAACCCATGAGAGAAATCACCGAAAGAGAGCGTTCGTTTCTCAGTTATTCCGCGCAAAACTACGTAAAGTTGAAAAACCGCTTTCTAGACGAGTACTCGACAGGTTAACCGGAGTTAGGCGCGTAACATCGCCAGAACATCACTCGTTAGTGGACGTTCGCCGTTCCAAGTGTCGTAACTATCTGCGGCCTGCTCAACCAACATCCCGAGCCCATCACTCACCTGTTGAAATCCGCGGGACTCAGCCCATGCCATAAAGGGAGTGGATTCATTGCTGTAAATGAGATCATATGCCGAGGCGTTAGCCGAAATCCGTGAAATCCGGAGATCGGGGAAATCGCCGGCCCAACCACTGCTCAGGCCATTGATAACGATACCCCATTCCCTGTCGGGTATTGCCGTCAAACCACCGGCCGTGAGTGACCCTCGCCCCTCAAATAAAGCCACGAGATCCATCGCTCGGTCAGGCGTTCGGTTGGCAACATGAATCAACGCTGGTGACCGGTCGCAGAGCGGACCAAGAATACCGCGCATGGCGCCACCAGCNCCCAGACATAAAATGTGGGCATCGGTCAGCTTCCAGCCCAGATTCACCTCGAGGTCTCGGGCCAAGCCGCTGCCATCAGTGGTGTGNCCGCAGACACNCCCCTGATCATCACGCCACAGGGTATTGACNGCTTGNGCGTCAATGGCGTCGGGGGTGTGAACTNCGGCAAATGCGAAGGCATCGCCTTTGAACGGTGCAGTCACATTTAGCCCGATGCCACCACTTGCAAAAAAANTAGTGACGACCCGATCAAAGTCTCCCGCCTCGACCANCACCTTTTGATAGTCGATTTCGTGCCCACAGCTCTCGGCGAACGCNCGGTGAATTTCCGGCGATTTACTGTGCTCNATAGGATTGCCCAGTACCGCGAACCGCCTCATGTGGTGCTCCAAGTGCAAAGAGTAGAAACCAAAACCGTTTGGGGANTTAGTNAAGCCCCTGGCTCAGTATCTCATACCCAATCGCGCGGCTTGAGGTAATAGTCCAAAAGTTCCGCCTCGGGCGTGCCNGCCTCTGGTGTCAGACCGTACTCCCAACGAACCAGGGGTGGTAAGGACATCAAAATGGCTTCCGTGCGGCCGTTTGATTGAAGCCCAAANAGGGTGCCCCTATCAAAAACCAGATTGAACTCTACGTAACGCCCACGACGATACAGNTGCCATTGGCGCTCACGCTCACCAAATGCCTTATCTTTATTTCTATGAACGATGGGCACGTACGCCTTTAAGTAGGCNCTACCGACAGCCTGCATAAAGCCGAAGGTCTTCTCAAAACCCCACTCATTCAAGTCATCATAAAAGAGCCCGCCAATACCTCGGGGCTCATTNCGATGTGGTAAGAAAAAGTAGTCGTCACACCAGGCTTTGTACTTGGAGTAAACACCGTCACCAAAGGGCTCACAGGCCTCCTTAGCGGTTTGGTGCCAGTGTACGGCGTCTTCTTCAGAGCCGTAGTAGGGGGTTAAATCAAAGCCACCACCCATCCACCAAACAGGCGCTTCACCTTCTTTCTCGGCGACAAAACATCGCACGTTGGCATGGGATGTNGGTACGTAGGGGTTTTGTGGATGCATCACCAGTGAAACACCCATCGCTTTAAAACTACGACCCGCAAGCTCTGGTCGATGTTGAGTAGCGCTCCCTGGCATCTGGCCGCCTTCAACATACGAGAAATTGACACCACCCTTTTCAAAGACGTTTCCATCGACAAGCACCCGGCTAATGCCNCCGCCGCCTTCAGGTCGTTCCCAGGACTCTNTTTCAAAGTGCGCGGAACCGTCGATGGTACTCAACTCNTCACAAATCGATTGCTGCAGCCCCTTCAAATACTGTTCTACCGCCGGCAAATCCATAGCCTTCCCCTGATTGTAGGCGATGTCTAACGCAAGACCTCACCCGTTCTTATTCGTTTTATCGTCGATGGTTTCCCAGCAAGATTGACCTCACCGGGCACAACCGTCATTCGCGCGCCAAAGTATCGCCTCACCTGAAAAAGGTGCTTCGCTGGCTGCGCGCCCGCCCAGTTGGCACTGGTTGTGACCACTGGGCCGTCCAATTCNCGACACAAACTGGACAAGGCTGGTGCAGAGGTTACACGTATTGCAACCTCGTTGCTCTCTCCTGTGACCCAAGACGGGAAATAACCCCGATTTGGCACCANCCATGTCACTGGCCCGGGCCATGACGATAAAACACGACCACGCTCCGCTTCATCCAAGGCATCCAACAAGGGAGCAAAGTGTGCCGCATCACCACTGGCCACAATGACGCCCTTGGACAGGGCGCGGTGCTTCATCTCACAAAGAAACGCGACCGCAGACNAGTTCCATGGATCACAGGACAAACCCCAAACGGCCTCTGCAGGGCATGCGATTACGTCACCGGCCTGTATGCTTGCAGATGCTTCTTTTATGCGCCACAACGAGGCCATAACCACCGTACTCCAGTAGGNGAAAACTCGATTTTACCGCACTACAACGGCACNCGGGGCCAATAACCGTGCGCTCGTCGCATGCGCTGTCAGCGAGGCGCGGAATCGCGCTCTGCGCGTGAACCAGAACANATGTCGCAAGCGAGGATTATAGGAGGACAAACTGCGCAAAAATAAGACGCCTGCGGCTGGCCCTCCTAGTGATCAGTCTGTCATGCATGCTCTTCCCCCATATCCGCCTCGGGTATTTTTATGGCAGATACTTCACCGTCAAACCACAGAAAATTGGCGTATCACCACTAAACGGTATACTAAGCAATGTGCGCTGACGGTTTCTACCTGACAAGTTCACGACGATACAATTGACACCTTTTTCATCCANAGTAATGCCTGAGCGACAACTATGGCCATCAGAACAATTCTGGAATTCCCCGATCCGCGACTGCGGACCCGTGCAGCAAGCGTTGAGGTTGTGGATGAAAGAATACAGACACTGATCGATGACATGTTCGAGACCATGTACGATGCAAACGGTATTGGCCTNGCAGCATCGCAAATTGATGTGCACGAGCAGGTAATCGTTATTGATCTTTCNAGCGATCGATCATCGCCGAGAGTGTTTGTTAACCCGCAGATCGAAGTTGTCGACGACACGCTCGATGGCTTTGAGGAGGGCTGCTTGTCTGTACCCGGTTTTAGCGAGTCTGTAGAGAGGCCTAAAGCCATTCGAGTCAATGCCCTCGATCGCGATGGGACCGCCATTGATGAGACAGTCACCGGCTTGCTGGCAGTGTGCCTTCAACACGAGATGGATCATTTACANGGCAAGCTCTTCGTAGACTATTTAAGCCCCCTGAAACGNCAGCGAATCCGACAACGCCTCGAAAAAGAACAGCGTCGCAGAGCGTAAACAGCAGATGCAAACGCCGTTANGGGTCGTCTTCGCAGGTACCCCTTCATTTGCCGCNGGCCACCTCACTGAATTACTAGCCTCCAGGCACGAGATTGTGGCGGTCTACACGCAGCCTGATCGTCCGGCTGGNAGAGGNAAGCAGCTCACTGCCNCGCCCGTCAAAGCCGTGGCGCAACAACACGCGATTCCTATATTCCAACCCGCCAGCCTGCGATCGCCGGAGCAAGTGGCTGCACTGCAGGCACTCAAGCCCGACGTGATGGTGGTGGTTGCCTATGGGCTACTTCTCCCGAAGACCATATTGGATGTACCCACCTTCGGCTGCATCAATGTCCATGCATCGCTCCTTCCGCGCTGGAGAGGCGCCGCCCCNATTCATCGTGCGATAGAAGCGGGTGATCCAGAAACCGGAGTAACCATCATGCGCATGGATGAAGGNCTCGATACGGGCGCNATGCTAAAGATCGCAACAACTGNCATTACCAATAGCCACACAACAGGCACACTGNCCAAAGAACTCGAGACATTGGGCGCAAAAACACTNATATCAACACTCGACTCGCTGCCGCAGTATTTAGAAAANGCGGTAGATCAACCCGACGATGGNGTTACCTACGCTCACAAAATTTCAAAGGCCGATGCCATTATTGATTGGTCNCAGTCATCGGCCAGCATTGCNCAAAAAATTCGCGCCCTTAACCCGGCNCCCGGCTGCTTCACGCTTTTGGGAGACCAACGCATCAAGGTGTGGGAAGCGCGCGCCACCTCAGNCGACAATGCGGCCGCTAGCGCTCCCGGGACCATCATCTCGGTGAATAAAGAAGGCTTGAATGTTGCCGCTGGCGATGGCTTCGTATCAATCACGCGCTTGCAGCTCCCCAATAAAAAACCTTTACCTATCGCAGACATTATCAACGGGANCCCAGAACANTTNTCCCCGGGCAAACAGTTTGGAAGCGATCTCTGATGACCGTTCCGGTGAGGGCAGTGGCTGCATCGCTATTGGACGATGTCGCTCAAGGCAGCTCACTTAACAAGATTTACGCTCGCGCGGAGCGAACGGTTGCAGAGAGCGAGNAGCCTTTCTTACGCGAGCTNGTTTACGGCTCGCTGAGACTATGGCCACTGTATAAAGGTGTCACGCGCCAGCTTCTTGAACGGCCGTTGAAAGCAAAAGATTCTGTACTAGAGGCCTTGCTCATCATGGCGATGTACGAGCTTGATGAATGCACAACGCCAGACTATGCATCTGTGTCGGGGGCTGTCGACTGCTGTGAGCAACTTGGGCGGCCCTGGGCTAACCGTCTGATCAATGGCTGTCTCCGGCGTTATCAGCGTGACCAAGAAACATTAATCAAATCGCTGGGGGGTAGTGAGCGTGCTGCCTTGCCCGGGTGGCTCCACAAATTGTTATCTAAGTCCTATTCGGAACAGTTGGCTCAACTAACAGACGCCAGTCGACAACGGCCCCCTTTTACCCTGCGGATTAATACTGAGCGTATCTCTGTCGATGGCTACCATGCGCTGCTGACAGAGGCGGGTATCGAAGCGCGAAAGGCGGGTGCGTGCGGGCTTACGCTGGTACAGCCGGTGCCGGTGTCCAAGTTACCTCATTTNCAAGATGGGTTTGTCAGTGTTCAAGACGCCTCGGCACAGCTGGCAGGCTTACTCTTATCACCCAAGCGCGGCATGACTGTGCTCGACGCCTGTGCGGCTCCGGGNGGGAAGGCNTGCCACTTGGCGGAGCTGGGCGCGACAGTCACGGCCGCCGANATCTCCGAGGACAGATTGGCCAAAGTCGACGAAAACGCNAACCGGCTTAACGTATCAATTACCTCAATTCTCAGTGACGGGAGAANCCTGCACGAGGTGCTTGCGCCTGCGTCCTTTGACGCNATCCTTNTGGATGTACCGTGCTCTGCAACAGGCGTGATGCGAAGAAACCCGGATGTCAAAGTCATCCGACGAAAAAGTGATATCGACCAGTTCGCAGCCTTGCAGAGCGAGCTTCTGCACTCNGTGTGGACTCTACTTAAGCCAGGAGGCCGATTGCTGTACGCAACCTGCTCGCTGCTCCCTCAGGAAAATGATGTCATTGTTGGCAGTTTTCTGGATGGAGAAGCATCCGCTCGAACCTTGCCCCTGCCAGAGACCATTGGTGAACCCATGACTTATGGCCAACAAGTGATTCCCTCTGCAGTGGGCGGTGACGGGCTCTATTACTCACTGCTCGGTAAACCCATNGCTTAANGCTGTGATTATTGGGAAAGCCCCTTAAATCTGGAGTTCACGGAAAATCGGAGTACCATTCCGACTGAAACGGCATAGATCAATCGTTGTCAAAGGAATCGATAGCGTCGTGAAGATCATTATTCTAGGAGCCGGGCAGGTTGGTGGAACACTAACCGAGCACCTTGCCGACGAGCAAAACGACGTCACCGTTGTCGACAGCTCGGANGCCGCACTGCGTCAACTGCAAGAGCGACTCGATATCCGAACCGTCAAAGGTGACGCATCAAAACCCACCACGCTCTCCGAAGCCGGTGCGGAAGATGCCGATATGCTTATTGCCGTTACGGACAGTGACGAAGTCAATATGCTCGCCTGCTCTATTGCCTTCACGCTCTATGGCACGCCAACAAAAATATGCCGAATCAGGGAAGTCGACTATCTGAACGAAGATAAGAAACTGTTCCANTCAGGCGCCATACCGGTCGATGTCACGATTAGCCCAGAGCGCTTAGTCACAGATGCTATACACCAGCTCATTCTCAACCCCGGCTCACTTCAGGTTTTAGACTTTGCTGGCGGGAAAATCCGTCTCGTTGCCGTCCGCGCGGTAGAAGGTGGGCCTATCGTGGGGCGCGAGCTGCAAGAAATTCGGCAGCACATGCCGAGTGTGGATACGCGCGTGGCTGCCATATTTCGAAAATCACANAGCGCCATTATCCCGGAAGGCAGCACGGTGGTTGAACCCGAGGACGAGGCTTTCTTCATTGCTGCGAGTGAAAATATCCGAGCAGTGACATCGGAGCTGCGCAAACTCGATGAGCCCTANAAGCGCGTAATGATAGCGGGTGGNGGGAAAATTGGTGCGTCGCTGGCCAAACGACTCGAGCGTGACTACCAAGTAAAGGTGTTAGAGCTCAACTACAATCGATGCCGCGTACTGTCAGAGGAGCTTGAAGAGAGCATCGTGCTCAACGGAAGCGCCAACGACTCAAAGCTTCTGCTACAGGAAAATATCAGCAACACGGACGTGTTCTGTGCTCTGACCAACAATGGCGAGTCCAACATCATGATGTCGATGCTGGCCAAACGGTTAGGTGCGAAGAAGGTCATTACCTTAATTACCAACTCTGCCTATGCCGAGCTGGTGGGTCAGGAAATCGACATTGCGATATCACCGCAACAGATAACCATCAGCAGCTTGCTGACTCATGTTCGCAAGGGCGATATCAGTACGGTCCACTCGCTGAGGCGGGGCGCCGCTGAAGCCCTGGAAATGACAGCTCANGGCGACCCCAAGACATCGAAGGTGGTTGGCAGGAGGCTCGATGAGCTAGACCTGCCGCCAGGCGCTACCGTAGGAGCCATCTTACGGGGAGATGAGGTCATCATTGCGCATCGCCACGTGGTCGTAGAAGAAGACGATCACGTCATTATATTCCTCACTGACCCATCGAANATCAGTCTGGTTGAAAAGCTGTTTGTCGTAGNCGGTAACCTCATCTAATGAATATCGGGCTGTGCATTCGNATCGTCGGTCTATTGCTCATGCTGTTCAGCTTAGGAACCTTACCTTCCATGGTCCTGGGCTGGGTACAAGAAGACGGTACCGCCGAAATATTCGGACAGGCCTTCGCTGCGACCGCGATTTCCGGCGTTGTTTTATCGCTGCTAACACAACGCGTTAATTCGGAGTTGCAGATTCGTGATGGTTTTCTGGTAACCGCGGCTTTCTGGATCGTTCTCGGTCTCTACGGATCGCTACCGTTCTTGCTCAGCGACGCTATCGAGGTGTCGGTTTTTGACGCTGTTTTCGAGTCCGTTTCGGGNCTAACNACAACGGGGGCAACGGTGCTTGCCGGNCTGGACTCACTACCGCAGTCCATCCTTCTNNACCGNCAGCTCCTTCAGTGGCTAGGGGGNATNGGNATTATCGTTTTGGCNGTGGCGGTACTGCCCATGCTCGGTATCGGCGGGGTGCAGCTTTACCGAGCCGAAAGCACGGGTCCGGCGAAAGACAGCAGATTGACACCACGAATAACTTCTACGGCAAAAGCACTGTTCTCCATCTATCTAGGACTGACTGTCGCCTGTGCGCTGGCCTATTATTTGGCCGGCATGTCAGCCTTTGATGCTATTAGCCATGCCTTTTCTACTATTGCCATCGGCGGCTTTTCCACCCACGACGCGAGTATGGGTTACTTTGAGAGCGATATTATTCTGCTGATTGGCTGTCTCTTTATGCTGATAAGCGCCATCAATTTTGGCCTTCACTTTGTCGCTTTTTCCAAGCGCAACCCCAGTATTTATCGCTTCGACTCGGAAACAAAGTTTTTCTCTTGGATGGTGCTCATCTCCGCGATTGTCACCTGCATTACGCTCGTGGTAATGGACACCCTGCCAATGAATAAGGCCATTGTTCACGGTTTATTCCAAACCGTTTCGATCGCGACAACGACAGGCTATGCCAGTGATCAATTCGCCGCGTGGCCCTCCTTCCTGCCGGTTTTCCTGATCATGCTCAGTGTCATGGGTGCCTGCGCGGGCTCGACCGGGGGCGGTATGAAAGCCATGCGCATTTTACTTATTTTTCGGCAGGGCCTGAGGGAGCTTAGACAACTACTGCACCCCAATGCGGTGATACCGCTAAAGCTCGACCACCGCCGAGTGCGTCCGGAAGTGGTTAGCGCGGTGTGGAGTTTCTTCGCCGTCTACATGTTCTCGTCGTTTATTTTAGTGCTGTGTATGCTGGGAACAGGGCTCGACTTTTTATCTGCCGTCAGTGCGGTGACCGCGGCAATCAATAATCTCGGGCCGGGTCTGGGCTCCGTCGCGGCTAATTACGCAACCGTGACGGATACCGGCAAATTGGTTTTGTGTGTGGCCATGCTGCTTGGACGACTTGAAATCTTCACGTTACTGATTCTTTTCACGCCGACCTTCTGGCGACCCTAAACCCGACAGGTCTACTTCAACCCGCGCGACTCCTTGATCAGATCGTACGCTGTCGTGATGTTTTGTGAGCGCTCTGTCGCAAGGTCAACCATCTCCTTCGGGACGCCCCGGGCGCTCAATTTATCAGGGTGATTCTCGCTCATAAGCCGGCGGTAGGCCTTTTTCAACTCACGATCATCCACATCAGCACTGACGCCAAGTGCTTTGTAGGCGTCTGCGAGCTGGCTTCGCTGGGGCTGGTACTGCTGACGTTGGTGCTGACGCTGATCACCAAAGTTTGCCTGTGCGCCCACCATACTGATGATGCGTTGCAAGGCCATATCGGAGATACCGAGCGCTTTAGCGACTCGCGAAAGCGCGTTGCGCTCAGCAGTTTCCAGCCGACCATCGGCCAGTGCCATACCAACCAGGAATAGCATCAAGGTTTGAGCGGTTTGAGGTCGAAGCGATGCCGTCCGCCTAAACCGCAACAGCTCGGCCGAGGGGTCAAAATCGGGTTCCGCGCCTCGCTTGAAACGCTTAATCGCAGAGGCACGCTGAGACGGCGTTAGCCTGAGCTGCGAAAACATGGCTTCGGCCTGCGCGATCTCGGACTCGGACACCCGACCGTCGGCCTTGGCGATGAACCCCAGCATGACAAAGGTAGTATCAAAAAACTCTTGCTGTAACGCATGAAGCCCATCAGGGCCTGTCATACGAATGGCTCGTACCAGCCCCGAGTCAAATAGGTGTCCGACAAAAAATCCGACCAACCCGCCGATCACACCCAAGGTCAAAAACCCGAGCAGACTTCCTAGAATTTTACCCGTGTAAACATTCATAGCGCGGAGTCCTTGTGCGAGGCTCGTTTGACACCATGGTAATGGTTGGACAACCCCTTTGGCAGGGTTCTAAAGCGTTTATATGACCATTGATATTGCGCATCTCGTCCAGAGATGAGCGTCTCGATATCTTGGTTCATTGCCCTTAACGCAACCTCCAGGTCCTCATGGTAGATGTCCTCGGATACCGGAAGATAAATGAGCTCCCATCCACCCTTGACCCTGAACACGCCCGCGACTACCGCGCGAGCACCCGATTTCGACAACAAATTTGCGCACAGACTTGCGGTGAAACACTCGATGCCCTTGAACGGTACGTTCAAGCCACCTGACTCATGAGCCGGAACTTGATCTGGCAAAATACCCGTAAGCCCACCACGCTTAAAATGCCTGACGAGTTGCACTAGGCCTTTGGGGGTTGTGGGCACGTAGGCGCCGCCCGGGCGCTTTCGTGCATCTAAAACAACCGAACCTACAGACGGTAATTTAGGTGGCTCAAACAATCCTAAAAAATCACCCTGGGTTACCAAGTGATGGGGTAATACCTCCCAATTCCCGACGTGCGGTGCGAGAACAAGCACGCCACGCTCATCAGCCGCAGCAGCTTCCAGGTGCTCGATGCCAACGACAGTGAGTTTAGACATGACGTNAGCAGACGAGCGACGCCAAACGTGACCCAATTCAGCGCTCAACGCTCCTTGTTCCAGTACCGTAGCTTTAATCAGTGCCTCTTGCTGATCTCCCGATAGCTCTGGGTAAGCCAGCTCAATATTTCTGCGCACAACNCGGACTGTCTGGGTATTCATCCGAAACGCCAGACGCCCAAAAACACGACCTGCCGAGCGCGCTACCTCGAGGGGAACGAGCGCCGACAACCGTAATACCGATCGCAAAACCGTTACAGCGAGCCCGTCTTTCAGTCGGAATTTAAGTGAATTGTGATTGTTTGGCACTGAGATGCGCTTAATTCGGTTTGGTTGCTCATATTATGCCAGTGCTGGCCACTGTATACTTCACCGTTCGGTAATTCGGGATAGAGAAGTGAGTTCATTAACGTTCCAAGAGCTAATCCTAGAGCTCCAGAGCTTCTGGGGAGACAACGGGTGTGTGATTCTTCAACCGCTTGACCTCGAAGTGGGGGCGGGGACATTTCACCCTGCAACCTTTCTTAAGGCGCTAGGGCCCGAGAACTGGAATTCGGCTTATGTTCAGCCGAGCCGTCGGCCCCAGGACGGTCGTTACGGCGAGAACCCCAACCGGTTGCAGCACTACTATCAGTTTCAAGTCGTAATGAAACCATCGCCCGCNGATTTTCAAGAGCGCTACCTTGATAGNCTCAGGCGGCTNGGCCTCGATCCGCTGGAGCATGATGTCCGATTCGTNGAGGACAACTGGGAGTCACCCACGCTCGGTGCCTGGGGTCTGGGCTGGGAGGTCTGGCTCAATGGCATGGAGGTCTCGCAGTTTACGTACTTTCANCAAGCCGGTGGATTAGAGTGCCTTCCGGTNACGGGTGAAATTACCTATGGCATTGAACGCCTTGCAATGTACCTGCAGGACGTAGATTCGGTTTACGACCTCGTTTGGTCTGAAACGCCAACAGGCACTATTAAATATGGCGATGTGTTCCATCAAAACGAGGTGGAAATGTCGACTTTCAATTTCCAACAGGCAGATGTTGATCACCTGTTTAGNTATTTCGACTTTTGCGAAAAAGAAGCTGACCGATTGGTGTCCCTGGAGCTACCGTTGCCGGCCTATGAGTTCGTTATGAAGGCATCACACACCTTCAACTTGCTGGACGCAAGACACGCCATCAGCGTGACTGAGCGTCAACGCTACATTCTCCGGGTGAGAACACTGGCCCGCTTAGCCGCGCAAGGTTATGTCGCGTCTCGCGCTAAACTGGGTTTCCCTCTCGCCGATAAAGATCTAGCCGAGGCAGCGCTTAAAGCGCTGGCAGAGGAGNCTGCAGCATGAGCGCTCAAAGCATCTTGTTTGAGCTTGGGACCGAGGAACTCCCAGCCGGTGAGTACGAAAGTATGGCTAANGCCCTGGCCANTGGGGTGGCTTNGGGTCTTGGACAGCACGGNCTCACAATAGGCGCGGTGAAAGTGNTCGCTACAGCGAGACGACTCTCGGTNCTGATCGAGAAGGTCGAGGAGCGAGCCGNCGATACAGAGCAAGAAATCTTAGGTCCTCCTGTGGCAGCNGCTCGAGCAGATGATGGTAGCTGGACACCGGCCGCCATCGGTTTTGCAAAGAAGCAGGGGATNAGTGCTGACNAACTGCAGATAATACAGACCGAGAAGGGCGATCGCTTAGGGATTCGCAAGGTAGCCAAAGGCGCCCTATGTACTGANGTGCTTCCCGCCGTAGTCAGTCAAGCTGTCGATGGTATTCCGGTCTCTAAGCGCATGCGCTGGGGCAGGGAGCGGCACGAATTTTTGCGACCGGTGCAATGGCTGGTTTTGCTCTACGGAGCCGAGGCAATTGACGTTTCGTTATTTGGNCTTTCATCCGGCCGAATATCACGAGGCCACCGTTTTCACGGTCAGTCATCGGTCACGATACCCCATGCTGATGCCTACGAAGCAACGCTTAGAGAGCAATTTGTCATCGCATCGGTGGACGAGCGTAAAGCNCNCATCAAAACCCAGATTGCGCAACTGGCCTCAAACAACGAGCGCGTGATTGTTGACGAGAATCTGCTGGCTGAAGTGACAGGGCTTGTCGAATGGCCAGTGGCATTGCGCGGCGGCTTCGATGAATCGTTCCTTTCAGTGCCTAGGCAAGCACTGATTTCGTCCATGCGCGAGCATCAAAAGTANTTTCATATTGAAAGCCCCGATGGCGACCTACTGCCGTCGTTTATCACTATTTCAAATATNGAGAGTAAACGGNCTGAGTCGGTCATTTACGGCAACGAAAAAGTCATACGTCCACGACTAGCGGACGCCGCATTTTTCTTCGACACAGACAAAGAGACGACACTCGCTAGCAAAGCACGGCGGCTGGAGAGCGTCCTGTTTCAGCGNGACCTTGGAACNCTGGCNCAAAAGCAGGCCCGCATTTCTGCTGTCGCACAAACACTNAGTGAATACCTCGNCGCAGACAAGGNGACGATAGAAGCCGCTGGGGGTTTNATAAAAGCCGACCTGGTATCGGATATGGTGGGTGAATTCCCAGAGCTTCAGGGCATAGCAGGGCGCCACTATGCGCTGCATGATGGCGAGTCAGANGCGGTAGCCAATGCGATTGAGCAACACTATTGGCCCAAGTTTTCCGGTGACAGATTGCCAGAATCCCCAGAGTCCGCAGCATTAGCCCTGGCAGATCGACTCGATACATTGATTGGCATCTTCGGAATAGGGCAGGTGCCCACCGGATCAAAAGACCCGTTTGCACTGCGTCGAGCATCACTTGCCGTCATACGAATTCTTCTTTCCTTCGCGCCGACTGTCAGTCTNGAAATGATNTTGAGAACGGCTAAGGGNTCCTTCCCGTCGGACNTCTTAGATGAGGGTGTTGTCGATGCAGTCAAAGNCTATCTTCTTGATCGATTGCCCGCGCACTACGAAGAGCAGGGGGTATCTGTCGACATACTGAGAAGTGCAACGGCTGTCGGCACAGAAAGCATCGGTGATATTGATCGCCGAAGTCTGGCGGTCGCCGGCTTCGCAGGTTCAGAAGCTGCGACTGCTCTTGCCGCTGCGAATAAGCGGGTTGCGAACATTCTCACGAAAGCCGAAGAGGCCCTGCCGTCCGTTGACGAAGCGTTACTATCAGAAGCGGCTGAATGTTCACTGCACGCAGCACTTGCCGAGTCTCAAGCTGCGTTAAACGCTGCGATCGCTGACAATAACTATTCGCTAGCGCTTTCTAACTTAGCCAAATTGCGCGACCCGGTTGACGCATTCTTTGACAACGTATTGGTTAACGCAGAGGATGCCAGCGTTCGTCTAAATCGTCTGGCGTTACTCCAGGAATTGCGTGGTCAGTTCTTGAAAGTCGCTGATCTTGCGGTACTCGCTAGATAAGGCCTGCTTATTAATGTCACTTGATGCCATTGCCGTTGCTCTCGTACTCAGTCTAGCCAGCGCGATTGGTATCGGTTTCCTTATTCGCAAACACGGTGTGTACCGCGAATCTGTCGCAGATGCGCTAGCAAGAGGTGATGTCGCGAAAGAGGAGGTAGAGGTACTTAAACGACAGCTTCAGGACTTAAACCAAAAGCTCGTCATCAGTTCAGGGCGCGAGGAAGGCCTTAAGGCGACGCTTGCCATCAAGGAAACCGAACACGCCGAAAAAATTGCCCTGCTTGAAGACGCCAAGAAAATGCTTCGGCTTGAATTTGAGAAAACAGCGCAGGCGCTGGTCAGTCAAGGTGAGAAGTCACTGTCAACGCGTAATCAAGAGTCTTTAAACCAGCTACTTAAGCCACTTTCGGAGAAGATCGACGGTTTTCAAAGCAGAGTAAACCAAGTTCACAGCGATTTAACAGGCCAAAATGCCGCGCTCAAGACACAGATCAAACAGCTTCATGACGTGGGAAAGGAAATGTCGTCAGAGGCCAATAATCTTACACAAGCCCTAAAGGGCGACAAGAAACTCGTCGGAAACTGGGGTGAAGCACAGCTCGAACGCACGCTCGAGCTGGCTGGACTGCGGCGTGGAGAACACTTTGAAGCGCAACAAGCCTTCAAAGGCGAGGATGGTCAACGACTGCTACCCGACTTTGTCATTTTCCTGCCCCAGGACAAACATGTTGTGATCGACAGCAAGGTGTCCCTTGTTGACTACGAGCGCGCCATTACAGCCGAGGATGACAACGAGCGAGCACAGAGCCTAGCTGCGCACGGCGCTGCGGTAAAACGCCATATAGATCAGCTTTCAGATAAGGATTACGCGAATCTAGCAGGTCTTCAAAGCCCTGACTTTGTCCTGATGTTTATGCCTGTTGAACCGGCGTACATCGAAATCATGCGAACACAGCGCGATCTCTTTAACTATGGATACCGGAAAAACGTCATTCTTGTCTCTCACACGACGCTTATGCCCATTTTGCGGACGGTCGCAAACCTATGGATGGTGGAACGAAGCAACGCCGAGGCGCGTGAAATCAGCGATCGGGCTGGAGATATTTTCAATGCCGTATGCTTAGTTGCCGAGCGTATGGAGAGCGTAGGCGCTTCTTTGTCTCAAACTACCAAACGTTACAACGAGGCGGTGAAAAGTCTGGTGGGTCGACAGGGGCTGCATGGGAAGGTTGATCGGTTTCAATCCCTGTCAACCCGGGTATCGAAGTCGTTCCCGGACAGCCTGGATGTTTTGCCCGATCAAACGGATGCCAGCCAGCTGTCCTTGGCAACCGAGAGCTCCACCAAGAAAGACGACGTTAGCGACAAATAAACAAAAATAACCTCAAATAACGAGATTAAACGTCTAAATTAGCCACCGCTAACGCATTCGTCTCAATGAAATCTCGGCGTGGCTCCACATCGTCACCCATCAATGTCACAAACATCTGGTCAGCGCGTATAGCGTCTTCAATCGTGACACGAAGCATGCGACGCGCTTCAGGATCCATGGTGGTCTCCCACAATTGGTCCGGGTTCATCTCACCCAAACCCTTGTAGCGCTGAATCGAACAGCCTCGTCGCGCCTCGTCGAGCAACCAGCGCATGATGTTAGCGAAGTCAGAGGAGGCAAACTCCTTTTCTCCGCGCTTCACAAAGCTTTCCGACGTCACCGAAGAGGCAAGCAATGCACCCAACTCGATCAGTTGCTTGTATTCGCTCGAACTAAACAGGTTGTGCCCAAGAACAATATCGGTGGCCACACTATGCGCCGTTCGGCGGACAACAACGTAATAAGTACCCCGCTCTGGATCACGCCTAACAAAACACTCAAACCTGACATTATTGCCGGATATCGTAAGTAAGCGCTCACTTAAGTCGTTCGAAAAGGTGGTTACACGAGCCTCGTCTGCCATCGCGTCAACAGTGAGCGGAGAGGTGTAAACCAGCTCCCATAAAACATCCGACGAATACACACGGCTCAAACGCTCAACGGTCGACTCTACATGCTGATAGCGAGATACGATATCCGCNAGTGGCTCTCCGNACAGCCCCTCNTCTGATTCNTTCCTGAACAACGTGGTGTCTATCAACGCGGCATTGGTAAGGTACTCAGCCAGCGCCTCTTCATCTTTGAGNTACTGACTCGATTTACCGCGAGTTAGTTTGTACAGCGGTGGTTGCGCGATGTAGACATGTCCNCGTTCAACCAGCTCTCGCATTTGTCGGAAGAAAAATGTGAGAAGTAACGTTCTGATATGNGAGCCATCAACGTCCGCATCGGTCATGATGATGATTTGATGGTAACGAAGCTTGTCGGGATCAAACTCATCCTTNCCAATACCGCACCCCAGTGCAGTAACGATCGTACCGACCTCGGCATTGCCCAACATCTTGTCAAAGCGCGCCCGCTCTACATTCAAAATCTTACCTTTCAAAGGCAAGATGGCTTGGAACTTCCGGTTTCTACCCTGTTTCGCCGAACCGCCTGCCGAGTCTCCCTCAACCAAATAAAGCTCACATAAGGAGGGATCGCGCTCCTGACAATCCGCCAGCTTCCCAGGCAATCCCGCAATATCAAGTGCACCCTTTCGACGAGTCATCTCTCGTGCTTTACGCGCTGCCTCTCGGGCACGCGCCGCATCGAGCATCTTGCCGACAATTTGTTTCGCTTCCGCGGGGTTTTCCAGCAAGAACTCGCCAAAAGCTGCACCCATCGCTTGTTCAACAATGGGCTTAACCTCACTCGATACCAGCTTGTCTTTGGTCTGCGAGGAGAATTTTGGGTCGGGCACTTTAACGGAAACGATGGCCGTCAAACCCTCTCGGGCGTCATCACCTGTTGTGTTGACCTTCTCCTTTTTAGCCAAACCCTCTCGCTCAATATATCCATTCAACCCGCGAGTTAGCGCCGACCTAAACCCTGCAAGGTGAGTGCCCCCATCGCGCTGGGGGATNTTGTTGGTGTAGCAGAAAATATTCTCCTGAAACCCATCGTTCCACTGCAGCGCAACCTCGACACCGACACCATCGTCGCTCGTGGTTTCAAAATGAAAAATCTTGTTAATCGGCGACTTTGCCTGGTTAAGAAAGTCAACGAAAGCGCTCAAGCCACCGTCATAGCTGTAGGTTTCACTTTCGCCACTTCGCTCGTCTGACAGCACAATTCTNACACCAGAATTAAGGAANGCTAACTCNCGCAAACGCTTTGCCAANACATCGAAGTGGNACTTGATATTAGAAAACGTNTCTGCAGAGGGCTTGAACCTCACTGAGGTCCCCGACTCCTGCGTATCGCCGATCACGGCCAGCGGTGCATCAGGGACACCGTGCCTATAAATCTGTTCGTGAAGCTTTCCCTGCCGGCGAATGGTTAAACAAAGCTCTTCCGACAGCGCATTGACCACAGAGACGCCAACGCCATGCANGCCACCCGANACCTTATAGGTGTTATCGTCGAATTTACCGCCNGCGTGCAGAACGGTCATGATGACCTCTGCGGCGGAAACTCCCTCTTCGTGCTGCTCTGTTGGAATGCCCCGCCCATCATCGCTCACACTCACCGATTCATCCGGATGAATAACGATATCGATTTGGCTGCAGTGTCCTGCTAAGGCTTCATCTATGGAGTTATCGACGATTTCGAAGACCATGTGATGGAGGCCGGTTCCGTCGTCTGTATCGCCAATGTACATGCCTGGTCGTTTACGAACGGCATCGAGACCTTTCAGTACTTTAATACTGGAGGAGTCGTAATTGGCCTCTTCGGTACCCGGGGTATTGTCTTCCATGAGATCTCCTTTCTCTTACCCCCTATTATGCCATTGAATTGGTCTTTGTTATCACCCCTTGTTCCACGTGGAACACGGTTATCCGACCAAAATCTGCCCACTCGGACACATTACCAAGTGACACCATGGTTGCGAGGACCTGGACCCTGCTGGCGGCCAATACCGAAAAGACCGCTCTGGCGTTCTCTCCGTCAAGCTCAGCGGCCACATCATCCAGCAAGAATACGGGTGTGCGACCAGTTACGTCGGCGAGCACCCTGCCTTGCGCAACCCGCATTGCGGACATCAACACCTTCATTTGGCCTCGAGACAAAACATCATGTGCCGGCCTTCCCTCAATGAGACACCGAAGATCCCCTCGATGAGGACCAACCTGTGTAAAGCCGCGCTGCCGATCGCTCTGACCGTTGGCCTTAAGCGCGCCCAGTAACGCCTCACCCTCTTGCCAGCCTGATCGCAAATCCAATGACAGACTTGGAAACGTTAAATCCATAGCCAGTAGGACATTGAATAACTCCTCTGACAAAAGCGTAGTTACTCTTTCTCTCGCTTGATGAACCTGCTCTCCTAGCGATGCTAGCTCGCTTAGCCACGCCGGGTCATCGCCTGCGCGCGCCCTTCGAAGCAGCATATTTCTCTGCTTCAACGCGTGATGGTATCGCTGCCACAGCGAGATAAAGGAATGTTCCACGTGGAACACCAGTTGATCGATAAGTCGTCGCCGCGCCTCTGGACCCTCCCTCAGTGCGTTCAGTGAGTCGGCGTTTAGTAGGACCAACGGAAGCTCACGAGCAAGCTCGGATAACGCCTTCACGGGAGCCCCGGATAGTCGGGTTTCGCCACCACCAGTGCGCAAACGGCTAATCCCGATAACGGATTCGGCGCCACCGTATTTCATGCGGCCTACCACTTGAAGGCCTGGTTGGTCGTTACGTATTACTTTACTGAGCTGCGACGTCGTAAAGGACTTACCCGTACCTAAAACATGAACTGCATCGAGAGCCGAGGTTTTGCCGGCACCATTCAGGCCCGTAAATACCGATAGCCCCTCCGATATTTCAAGAGAGGCCTCAGATAAATTTCTCAGATTTTGAATCGATAGCTGCGTTAGCAAGACGGCATCAGGAGTGGCTTACAACCGCATGGGCATAACGACGTACAACGCTTCTGCGTCCGCATCACCGCCCGCTTCGCCTTCTTCAATTAGCGCAGAGCTCGCCGAGTCAGAAAGCGACATACGCACCGTAGAACCAGTTAACACGCCCATTACATCGAGCAAATAGCTCACGTTAAACCCAACTTCGAGCGCCTCTCCAGCATACTCCACCGGGACAGACTCCTCCGCCTGCTCTTGCTCTGGGTTATTGGCCGTAATTTCAAGAGAGCCGGGTGTTAATGAAAGCCTGACCCCTCGATACTTTTCGTTGGACAAAATGGCGGTTCGTGTAAACGCCTGCCGCAACTCGGATCGATCACCAGAAACGGATTTATCGGGCGATCGAGGAAGCACCCGTTCGTACTCAGGAAACTTGCCGTCAACCAGCTTTGATGTGAAAGTGAATTGATGGGTTGCCGCACGAATGTGGTTAGACCCGACACTCAAGGTAACCGAACCATCACCATCAAGAAGTCGAGATAATTCCAAAACACCCTTGCGCGGCACAATCACAGACTTGTCGTCAGCAGCCACCTGCCCAGGTGCCGTACAAAGCGCCAAACGGTGACCGTCTGTTGCGACAAACCGCAGTCGCCCTTCCTTTATCTCCAGATACATGCCGTTTAGGTAATAGCGCACATCTTGCTGCGCCATAGCAAAACCCGTGCGATCGATCATTTGGCGCACAAGGGGCTGCGCCAAATCCATATCAATCTCGCCGTCACCCACCTCTACGGTTGGAAACTCTGCCGCGGGTAGTGTTGATAAGGTGAAACGGCTCCGCCCCGCTCGCACGGTGACCTTGCCCTCTTCCACGTTAAACGAAATATCGACTCCGTCGGGTAGGCTTTTGCAGATATCAACAAGCTTTCGAGCCGGCACGGTGATGTCACCGTCTGGACCCTCACTTTGGACCTCGATGCGGCCAACCAACTCAACCTCAAGATCGGTACCTGTNAANGACAGACGATTACCTTCTAAGCTCATTAAGACGTTAGATAAAATAGGCAATGTCTGTCGACGCTCAACCACACCAGCAACCAGGTTGAGTGGCTTAATCAGTGCATCCCGTGATACCGAAAACTTCATTCGTATGATCTCTCTTGTCGTAGCTAACGCTTATATCACGTAGTCAGTAAGCGCAGCAGATTCTTATAATCTTCCCCAATGTCCGATGTTGTTCCACGCANCTCCGCTATCTTACGACAAGCGTGAAGCACTGTCGTGTGGTCTCTTCCCCCAAATGCATCACCAATTTCTGGAAGGCTATGGTTCGTCAGCTCTTTGGATAAGGCCATCGCCACCTGTCTAGGGCGCGCGACCGAGCGGTTTCGCCTTTTTGATAATAAATCAGCCACCTTAATTTTATAATAGTCCGCGACCGTCCGCTTGATGTTTTCTAACGACACCTGCTTATCCTGGAGTGCTAACAGGTCTTTCAAACTCTCCTTGATCAAATCAATATCAAAGGGTCTGCCCGTGAAGTTCGCACTGGCGATAACGCGCTTCAATGCACCCTCCAACTCACGCACATTCGAGCGAATTCGCTGAGCGATAAAAAAAGCCGACTCGTGGGACATTTCGATACCAGACTGCTCCGCTTTTTTCATGAGGATAGCAACGCGGGTCTCTAACTCAGGCGGCTCTACCGCCACCGTTAATCCCCAGCCAAACCGACTTTTCAGGCGCTCTTCTACACCATCAATCTCCTTCGGATAACGGTCGCACGTCAGGATCATTTGCTGACCCCCCTCTAGCAACGCATTAAACGTGTGGAAAAACTCCTCCTGACTCCGGTCTTTGTTGGCAAAAAACTGAATGTCATCAATAAGTAAGGCGTCGACCGATCGGTAAAACCGCTTAAAGTCGTTAATGGCGTTGAGCTGCAACGCTTTGACCATATCAGCAACAAAGCGCTCACTATGAAGGTAAACAATTTTAGCGTCGGGGTTACGCCGTCTGAGCGCGTTACCAACGGCATGCATAAGGTGGGTCTTCCCCAGACCCACTCCGCCATACAGAAACAGCGGGTTATAGGCGTCACCAGGGCTTTCCGCTACCTGCTGAGCAGCAGCCATCGCAAGCTGGTTACTTTTGCCTTCAACAAAATTCGAAAATGTGTAGCCATCAACCAGGTTGTGCTGATGGGATGGCACCACAACCGCTGGCGCCTGCTTTTTCGGTAGGCGGGGCGACTCCTCCCTAACCGAATGACTCGGCGCACTACTGGTAAAGTTCAACTCGTGAGCAACTACTGCTTGCTTAGTGACGCCCGCCGCGCCTGCACCGATCACTACTCTCACAGGCACCGCTGGTGCATTTGAATTAACAGCAGCCAAGCATTGAGCAATGGTTGAGCTGTATTTTTCTTCCACAAAATCTCGGATAAACCGGTTTGGCGCACACAAAACGAATTCTGTGCCGTCTTCAATCACCGTCAGAGGGCGCACCCAGGTATTAAACTGAACCTCTGGAACCTCGCGTTTTAACTCTTCTAAGCACTGTGTCCACAACACCGTATTTGATGTTGACGAGGGGGATGTGGAGAGTATTTGCATGGTGTTATTGCTCTTTGAAGCGAGTTTGTGACTTATTACGACAACAGCGGTGTGTTTCGGCTCATTAATCAGCCACCTCTCGCTGTCGACCTATAGTTATCCACATATTTATCTCCAGTTCAACAAAAATAAAGTTCAACAAAAACAATTATTTAGGTTTGTTTTTGTCAATTAACAGAAAAAAACAAAANGCAAGTNGTTTTTTGTTTTGATTGTGGATAACTTTTTAATAACTTATGGAAGAATTGTGACAAAACACCGAAAATTACAAGCGGGGCACTGCCAAATAAAGACCACATCGATCGATCCCAGTAAGCAGCCACTAACCCCAAAATAAATCACGGTGGGGTAAAGGTTTACTTTTTTACGATCCCAGCTATTGCCAGCCAGACAGGTGGTCCCTATAATTCCGCCCCCTTTGTTAACCGCATCAGTCTAAAGGCACTCGTATGAAGCGCACTTTTCAACCCAGCGTATTGAAGCGCAAGCGCAATCACGGCTTCCGTGCTCGCATGGCAACTAAAAATGGCCGCAAAGTGCTTGCTCGTCGTCGTGCGCGTGGACGCCTCCGCCTCTCTGCCTAGGCGTGTCGGGGCAACTCGTTATGTCCCACAAATTTCCTAAGTCTGCGCGATTACTAAACGCCCACGACTACTCTCAGGTTTTCAATAACCGTTCGATACGAGTGGGTGCCGCGGCTGGCACCGTACTTGGGCTGTCTTTACCTGACCATAGCTCTCGCCTAGGGATTATCGTTGCTAAAAAGAACGTTCGGTTTGCAACCGACCGCAACCGTATTAAGCGGTTGGTACGAGAGTACTTTCGACAACATCCCCTTTCAGCCTCTATGCATCTTGTCTTTATGGCAAAGCGGAACGCTGGCACGTTGAGTAATGAGGACCTAGTCAACGATCTTGACCGCATTTGGCGAAAGCTGAATCATCAGAACCGTCAAACGCAACGTAGCCATGATCACTAAGTCGCTCATCGCCGTCATCAAGCTCCCTATCAAGTTGTACCAAGTAGGAATCAGTCCGTTTATCGGCAGCCGTTGCCGCTATTATCCCTCCTGCTCGGCCTACGCGATTGAAGCATTAGATACGCATGGCGCGGTTTCGGGCGGTTTTCTTGCCGCAAAACGGATTTGCCGCTGTCATCCATGGGCTGCCGGCGGTTATGATCCTGTGCCAGAACATCCGAGCCTGTCTAAAACCGACAACGAATAATGCCGAGGACCTAAATGGACCCTGTACGACTACTATTGATAAGCAGCACTGCCGTGTTGTCTCTGATGCTGCTTATTGAATGGAATCAGTATTCTGACGAGTACCAGAAGCAACAGAGCGATCTATATTCCGCAGCTATTGCCGAACCTCTCATGCTCGGAGACGAAACCGCTGGCACGCCTCTCAGCGGAGGATTGGATGAGGGCATTCCGAGCGTTAATCAGGAAGCAAGCCCTCTGGCTGTCTTTCTGGATGATAGCGAGACATTTACCTTATCAACCGACACCCTGAATTTGGTTATCTCTGCTGACGGGGGTGATGTTGTTTCCGCGTCTCTACCGAAATTTCCAGTTAGACTCGACGCACCTGACCAGCCGTTTCGATTATTAGAAAACAATAGCCTGCGAAGGTACGTTGCACAAAGCGGTCTCATCGGTCCTGATGGTATTGATGCCAGTGGTAACAGAGCGCGTTATGCCAGCCAAGGTCTAACCAATAATGGCGATGGTAGCCATACGCTGACGCTGGCTTGGACAGGTAATGACCCCTTGGGTTTGCAGGTTTACAAGCGTTTCTCTGCCTATGATGACCGCTACGACGTCGACGTGTCTTTCGATATCAGAAATGGCGGTAGATCGGTTGCCTCAATCACATCGTTTGCCCAACTAAAGCGCGATAATACACAGGCACCTGACGGCAACACGGGGTTTGGTGTCAGTCCNTATTTAGGTGCCGCTCTTACACAACCCGATGAGCGCTATACCAAGCTGAGTTTCTCTGANCTAGGGGATGNGCCTTTTTCGAAGCGCTTACCTGCGGGGTGGGTAGCGATACTCCAGCACTATTTTGTTTCNGCCTGGATTCCATCGCAGCAGACAAGTCATGACTACTTTGCCAGTCANCTCTCTAACGGAGACAACGTGATTGGTTACAAAAATCAAAACGTTGATATCGCTCCGGGATCAGCAACCACCATCACTCAAACCCTTTACGTAGGTCCAAAAGATCAAGTCGTACTTGCCGACCTTGCTAAATACCTAGATCTNGTGATCGATTACGGGTGGCTGTGGTGGCTTGCGAANCCGCTTTTCTNGTTACTCACGTTAATCCAGCAATTTGTNATCAATTGGGGACTGGCCATCATCGCGCTGACCNTTNTCGTCAAGCTCGTTTTCTTCCGGTTGTCTGCGGCAAGCTATAAGTCAATGGCGAAGATGAGAACNGTTCAGCCCAAAATTCAAAGTATCAAAGACCAATACGCAGACGACAAAGCAAAGCAACAGCAAGCCATGATGGAATTGTGGAAAAAAGAGAAGATCAATCCGATGGGAGGCTGTCTTCCTATGTTGATTCAGATGCCGGTNTTTATCGCACTGTATTGGGTGTTACTNGAATCAGTTGAACTCAGNCACGCACCCTTCATTTTGTGGATCGACGACCTATCAGCCATGGACCCCTACTTTGTCTTACCTATCCTGATGGGCATCAGCATGTGGCTNATGCAACGCTTAAATCCNGCTCCGCCAGATCCCATGCAGGCCAANATCATGATGTACATGCCTATCGCATTTACCTTTTTAATGATGTGGTTCCCGGCTGGGCTTGTTCTGTATTGGCTGAGCAACAACCTTCTATCATTTGCTCAGCAATACGTTGTTACTCGACAAATTGAGCAAGCAGCTGCGCGCTAGGCTTAACAATGGCGGGTCTCGATACTGATACCATTGCTGCGGTCGCCACGGCTCGCGGCAATGGTCCCGTCGGGATCATCCGATTAAGTGGTCCTGATGCACTGTCAATCGCACTCACTTTAAGTGANTCCGAACTCACGCCCCGATANGCTCACTNCCGATGTTTCCTCGANAATGAGGGTCAAACAATCGACTCCGGATTAGCCATTTACTTTCCGGGTCCTAATTCGTTTACCGGCGAAGATGTTGTCGAAATTCAGGGGCATGGCGGGCACGTTGTACTGCAGACGCTCCTNTCTCGCTGCATCGATTTAGGCGCGAGACAAGCTCGACCCGGAGAGTTTTCCGAACGCAGCTTTATCAACGGAAAAATTGATCTTCTACAAGCTGAAGCCATCGCCGATCTCATTGCAGCTGAAACCGAAACAGCAGCGAAGCTGGCTACTGCCTCACTCTCGGGGGTTTTCTCTTCGTTAGTAGATGAACTCTCTCAACAACTCAATGAGTTGAGAGCCTTAACAGAGGCGTCTATTGATTTTCCTGAAGAGGATATCGATGTCTTAGAACGGCACTTTGTTATCTCTAGGCTCCGGGAATGCAATGCAACCATAGAGCGACTTCTAAACGATGTTGCTGCATCGCAAAAGAAGACCCAGCATTATTCGGCGGTGTTAATAGGTGCGCCCAATGCGGGCAAGAGTAGCTTGTTAAATGCTCTCGCTCGTGACGACATCGCCATTGTTACTGACGTTCCTGGCACGACCCGTGACACGCTAAAACAAAGTATTAAAGCGGGTTCTGTTGTCTTAGACCTTGTCGATACCGCGGGTATCCGACAGTCGGACGATGTTGTTGAGCAAGAGGGAGTTAAACGCGCGAAATCGAGTACTCACTCCGCTGATCTGGTACTCCACATTATTGATGATAACGAGCCCCAGGACATCAACACCGAGTGGCTACCCGACTCCGCCATCAGAATTCATGTCAAAAACAAGATTGATATTTCCGGAAGACAAGCGGGAAAACTCGATACCCAAGACGATGGTGTTTGCGTTGCGGTTAGCGCCAAAGTTGGTGATGGTATAGAAGAACTTATCAAGAGCATTGAAGAAGCGCTTCTGGTGCAGGGGGCTTCAGACTCACAATTCAGCGCTCGTCAGCGCCACGTTGATGCGCTAAACGAAGCAAACCGAGCACTCTCCGAATCACTACTGGCATTCGAACATCACACGGCAGCTGAACTATTAGCTGAGGATCTTAAGCGAGCTCAGACCGCTATCGATTCACTCACAGGCCAGGTGGCCAGTGACGATATCCTGGGATTGATTTTCAGCAGCTTCTGCATAGGTAAGTAACACCCTATCCACAGTATCATTAAGCCATCGAAGCTCCCCGGTCGATGTATCGCATTATGTGTACACATCTGGTGACAACTCTGTGTGTGACCTTGTGAAGAAAAAGATCCGATGCAAAGACACATCACTGGCACCAAAGATATCCAAAGACAACACAGGTCTTCTTACGTGGTTTTTCCTGAGTTATAAGATGGCTTATTAACTCGTGAACAGCACGCGTTCTATAACGCTTAGTCATCTGTCCACAAAAAACGGATGGCTAATAACAACAACATCAAAGTATCTTTTCTAATACATATATAAATTATTAATTAATAACTAAGTGGTATCGCTACTGATAAAAAGACTCGTGTAAATCTGCCGGCTTGTGTCGGGACTACTTAAGTTCAGCCCGAATTCTTCGTATACTCCCAGCCCTTTTTCAAAACGAAGACGGTACATGAGCTCTCACCGAACATTCGATGTCATTGTGGTTGGCGGTGGTCACGCGGGAACAGAAGCAGCTTTAGCGTCTGCTCGTTCGGGTGCGCGTACTCTCCTCGTTACACACACTATCGATTCGCTCGGTCAAATGTCATGTAACCCCGCCATTGGTGGAATTGGTAAATCCCACCTTGTTCGAGAGATTGATGCCTTAGGTGGCGCTATGGCCAAAGCGACCGATCTAGCAGGCATTCAATTCAGAGTGCTTAATGCAAGGAAAGGGCCTGCGGTCAGAGCGACCCGGGCGCAAGCCGATAGAGTGTTATACCGAAACGCCATTCGACAAATGCTCTTTGCTCAGGAAAATCTCACCGTATTCCAGGATGCCGTTGACGACATAGAACTGTCAGGAGACACGGTTACTGGAATTAGAACCGCGACGGGTGTTCGTTTCTTGGCGCCAGCGTGCNTTCTCACTGCGGGCACATTTTTGAACGGCAAGATTCACATTGGTATGGAGAACCACTCGGGTGGCCGAATGGGTGACGCAGCAGTGGTCACATTGGCTGACCGACTGAGGGAGCTTTGTCCACGNACCGGGAGACTCAAAACAGGGACGCCACCGCGAATTGATGGCAACTCCGTTGATTATTCACTANTGCAAGAGCAGTGGGGTGATGAGCCNAGGCCAGTGATGTCNCAACTNGGGTCGACATCGCAGCACCCAGAGCAGCTGTGTTGNTGGGTAACAAAGACCAACGAAGAGACCCATGACATTATTCGAAGTGGACTGGATCGCTCTCCCATGTTCAGTGGTGTGATNGAAGGTACAGGCCCCCGNTACTGTCCCAGTATCGAGGACAANATTCACCGGTTTGCCGATAAAAACTCNCACCAAATATTTTTGGAGCCCGAAGGTCTAACCACGACAGAGCTTTATCCAAACGGTATATCGACGTCTTTGCCGTTTGATATTCAGGATGCCATGGTTCGAACGATTCCTGGGCTTGAGAATGCGCACATTACGCGACCAGGCTATGCGATCGAGTACGATTATTTTGATCCCCGAGATCTAAACCACAGTTTGCAAACGCGGCAGGTGTCGGGTCTCTATTTTGCAGGCCAAATCAATGGCACCACAGGTTACGAAGAAGCGGGCGCACAAGGCTTACTTGCCGGTTTAAATGCGTCACGCTACGCCCGAGAGCTGGATGCATGGGAGCCGAGGCGAGATGAAGCTTATATCGGTGTTCTCGTGGACGACCTTGTGACATTAGGTACGCAAGAACCCTATCGAATGTTTACGTCTCGCGCTGAGTATCGATTGCAACTTCGCGAGGACAATGCGGACGAGCGACTAACACCTAAAGGGAATGATCTGGGATTAATTCAAGNGGATCATTGGGCCGCCTATCAGCGAAAACGAGAGGTGGTAGACCAAGAGCTTGGACGCTTGGAGGAAACATACATTCACCCAAATACCGAGGCATCAAAGACACTCAATGCCAAGTTAAAATCGCCTATCAACCGAGAGTATTCAATGGCGGATCTGATTCGCCGTCCGGAGTTGACCTACGGTGACGTCGCTAGTCTGAAAGGAACCCCGGTTATTGATACAACAACCGCTGATCACATAGAAACGCGCGTTAAATACGCGGGTTATATTGCAAGACAACAAGACGAAATAGATCGTTTAAAACGGCATGAGAATACACTCATTCCTAGTGATTTCGATTTCACTGAAGTGTCTGGTTTGTCCAACGAAATTTGTCAGAAACTGAGCGATATCAAACCTACTAATATCGCCAGAGCGGGCAGAATTCAGGGCGTAACACCATCAGCACTGTCACTATTGCTTGTGTACTTGCGACGGCAAAGCAATACAGCGCAAGATCGCGCCGTCAGTAATGGCTGACCGCTTATATGATCAAATTGGTAAGGGGCTTGCGGCACTTAAGCTTTCGACAGAGTTAGTCGAACCCTTAGCTCATTACATTAACCTGCTGCATAAGTGGAATAAGCCTTACAACCTGACCGCGGTTCGCCATCCAGCGGACATGGTGACCAAACACGTTTTGGATAGTCTGACGCTGGCCCCCTACCTAGGCTCTTCTAAGCGATTGTGTGATGTTGGCACAGGCGCAGGTTTACCAGGTGTTCCGTTGGCACTTTGTTTTCCTGATAAACAGTTTGTATTGCTTGACAGTAATGGCAAAAAAACCCGGTTTCTTTATCAGGTTCGTCAGCAATTGAGTCTTAACAATATCAGTATTGTCGAAGGTCGAGCGGAGACTTATCAACCCGCGCAAGGTTTTGACGTGGTTATGAGTCGAGCCTTCGCTGATTTAAGCCGAATGTGCAATTTAACAGGGCATTTACTCAGGACAGAGGGCGTTTGGCTCGCCATGAAGTCTCAAACCGTTGATACTGAAATCGCCGACTTGGACTCCTCTATTCAGATCTGCCAGCAAATTGATCTGTCGGTACCTGGGCTAGAGGAGATGCGGCAGTTAGTCGTACTTCGACGTGGTGAGAATAAAAAATGAAAGTAATCGCGGTAGCGAATCAAAAAGGAGGCGTTGGGAAAACAACGACAAGCGTCAACTTGGCGGCCTCGCTGGCACAGATCGGTAAACGTGTTTTGCTGGTGGATATGGATCCACAAGGTAATGCGACCATGTCCTCTGGAATAGAAAAAAACGCACTGGAACTTTCTGTGCTAGACCTCTTGTTAGCGGACACATCACTGTCAGAGTGTTTAGTTGAATCACCCTCCGGCAAGTTTTCTGTTGTACCCGCCAACGGTGACCTCACCGCGGCCGAGGTGGAGCTCATCGATGTTGAGGGCAAAGAAAAACGGCTAAAAGAAGGGCTGCATCAAGGCGCGGCATTGTTTGACTTTGTCTTAATTGATTGCCCCCCTTCTCTCAATATGCTGACGGTTAATGCCATGGTTGCGTGTGACTCGATTCTCATCACCATGCAGTGCGAGTACTTCGCATTAGAGGGTTTGTCCGCCCTTTTGAATACGATTCGACGCATTAACGAGACCGTAAATCCAGATCTTGAAATCGAGGGAATTCTTCGAACGATGTATGATCCGAGAAACTCTCTGACAACAGAGGTATCCGAGCAGTTATTCAGCCATTTTGGTGATCTTGTGTATCGCACGGTTATCCCGAGAAACGTTCGATTAGCCGAAGCACCGAGTCACGGTGAACCCGGTATTGTGTATGACCGGTATTCGAGGGGGGCGCGCGCTTACATGGCGCTTGCCGAAGAATTCATTCGTCGACAGTGAAAAGACAGTAAACAAGATGGGTCAAAGACGAGCGCTCAGGAAAAGTAGATGAACACGAAGAAGCGAAAACTGAACCGCGGTCTTGATGCCCTGTTGGGAACAGACCTAACAAAAAAAGTGGCGTCAGCCGCGGCTGATCAAAGCACAGCTTCGACCAGCGACGGTGATCTTCGGCAAATACGACTTGAGTTGTTGCAGCGTGGCAAATATCAACCTCGCGTTGATTTTGATCAGGCAGCCCTACAGGAGCTCGCTGATAGCATTAAGGCGCAGGGTGTAATGCAGCCCATCGTTGTCAGAGCTGTGGGTTCAGATCGTTATGAAATAGTCGCGGGTGAGCGGCGCTGGAGAGCCAGCCAACTCGCTGGCTTGGATACGATTCCGGCGATTGTTCGCGATATTAGTGATGAAACAGCGATCGCTATGGCGCTGATAGAAAATATCCAGCGCGAGGACCTCAACCCGTTAGAAGAAGCCCGAGCGCTTAAACGACTTCAAACCGAGTTTNATTTAAGTCAGCAAGAGGTGGCGACAGCCGTGGGCAAGTCACGCCCAGTCGTTGCTAATTTGCTGCGGTTACTTTCGCTCGAGCGTGAAGTNTCTGACATGTTNGAGCACGGGCGAATTGAGGCGGGACATGGCAANGTGCTCTTGGCTTTGGAGNGCGGGGATCAGATTCGTGCAGCCAGAAAAGTAGCGGATAGCAAGCTGTCCGTNAGGCAAACAGAAGTATTGGTGAAAGCGATGCTAGCCTCGCCGGCTGACAGCGCCCCACCACAAAAAGACCCTGATATCGATCGCCTCGAGAGGCAACTATCCGAGCGATTTGGCACAAAGGTCGTCATAGAAAACAAGAACGGCCGTGGTAAGTTGGTGATCCAGTACAGCGACCTTGATGTCCTTGACGGAATTTTAAATCGTATCCAATAAAAATTGGCATTTTGCTTTGTTGATGCGCTTGGGCAATTCGAATAGACTTGCGCGCGCTTNAGAACCCGAAAATAGGGGAGAGTTGAGTGGTTGAGTACACGCGAACAATGCTGGCTCAACACATCGTCAAAGCCATGTCATACACGGGTGCTTTGATTGGCGCGCTGTCCGTTGGNGTTTGGTTTTTTCTTGGTAGTGATGCGGCGATTGCCGTCTGGGTNGGCGCGGCCATTATTGGACTGCCCCAGGCGTGGTTAGCGACGAGCATGTTCAGCCGGTTTGGCGCGCAAGCACCAACCCTGCTGGNANTNGNTAANTTTNGTCTCAGCGCACTGTTGTTTGGCGTTTGGTTTGCTAAAGCGTCAGANCCGCAGCCCGGAGCGGTGTTCGNGGGCGCGATAGCAGTACTAGTAAGTAGNCCGGTTTTTTATTANCTGGCTGCAAAAGACAGAGTGGTTTAAACGCAGAACATCGCGACAAGGCGATGGTTGAATTAGGGCAAGATCGAATGGCTGCAGCTGGTCAAGAACAGACGGTTTCGGATTACATCGTCCACCATTTAACAAACCTTACCTATGGGAAGTTGCCCGAAGGGTTCGAGCGTTATGATGGNGAGACNGTAGCTGCAGGTGGTCAATGGACCTTTGCTCACGGTGCCGATGAGATAGCGGCNATGGGCTTTAACGCAATTCANGTTGACTCCCTTGGGTGGTCCATCGGNCTCGGTGTTATTTTTTGTGCCCTTTTTCGTTGGGTTGCNGTTCGNGCGTCNGCNGANACGCCTTCAGGACTGATTAATTTTGTAGAAATGGTCGTTGAGTTTATCGACACCCAGGTCAAAGACACCTTCCATGGCAACAACAAGCTGATAGCACCTTTGTCACTGACTATTTTTGTCTGGGTGTTCTTGATGAACCTCATGGATCTCATNCCNGTGGANGTCGTGCCAGAACTCATGNTNATGGCCGGNGTTGAGTATCAGAAAATCGTTCCATCGACCGACCCNAANATCACCATGGGTATGGCCATCGGCGTTTTTGCCTTGATGCTGTTTTANTCAATTAAGGTAAAAGGGTTCGGGTTCGTGAAGGAACTGACCATGAACCCGTTTAATCACTGGGCGTTTATTCCTGTAAACCTGTTTATGGAAGTGGTTGGCTTATTGGCCAAGCCCTTCTCTCTCGGCTTGCGACTGTTTGGCAACATGTATGCCGGTGAAATGATTTTTATTTTGATCGCNGCGCTGTTCAGNGCTGGCATNNTTTGGTTGCTACCTGCTGCGCTTCTGCAAATCGGTTGGGCGATCTTCCACATTCTNGTAATCACCTTACAGGCGTTTATCTTCATGGTTCTCACTATCGTGTACCTCAGCATGGCACACGAGGACCATTAATTTCTGAACTTCCATACTAAGACTCAATAGGAGACAACAATGGAAATGATCTACATCGCAGCTGCGATCATGATGGGCTTGGGCGGCATGGGTGCTGCTATTGGCGTGGGTATTTTGGGCGGCAAGCTCATCGAAGGTTCGGCACGTCAGCCCGAACTGGCATCACGTCTTCAGGCAACCTTCTTCCTGGGTGCGGGCCTGGTTGATGCGATCCCCATTATTGGTGTTGGTATCGCTATGTACCTCATCTTTGTGGTTGCAGGCTAAAACCGTTGTTTCCCCGCTTGTTTNGGGCGGGGCTGAAACCCACAGGAGANTACTGTGAACATTAATCTGACCATTATCGGACAGATCTTGGCTTTTATTGCGTTCGTTGCGTTTTGCATGCGATACGTCTGGCCACCGATCTTAGCCGCTATGGAAGAGCGTCAAAAAAAGATCGCGGATGGTCTGGCTGCCGCAGATCGTGCCAGTCACGATTTAGAGCTTGCGCAGAAAGAAGCGGTTGACCGCCTGGCAGAGGCGAAGAAAGACGCCGCCTCTATCGTGGAAGCCGCGAACAAGCGCGCGGCAGCGGTCGTCGATGAAGCTAAAGTAGCTGCNGTTGCCGAAGCGGATCGCGTAAAAGAGCTCGCGTCCGCAGAAGTTGAGCGCGAAAAAGCCCAGGCGAAAGAGCAGCTGTTAACGCAAGTAAGTTCGCTCGCTATTGCGGGTGCTGAAAAAGTGTTGGCTGCTGAAATCGATGCTGACAAACACGCTGCGCTTCTTCAGCAGTTGGTGAAGGAGCAATAAGCGTGATCGAGCCAATTACACTGGCGAGACCTTACGCGCGCGCGGCGTTTCAATTCGCTGTTGATAACGGCGCAGTGGATAGCTGGCACCAGGCACTGGTTACGGTTGCCGCTGTCGTGGCGGAACCATCCGTTGCCAAGGTGCTCGATGATCCTGCGACGACCGCATCCCAGCGAGCAGCAACTGTTGCGACTGTGCTTGGGGACGATATTCCAACGGGTGTCACGCAATTTGTATCAGTGATGGCGGAAAACCACCGTCTTGCTCTTGCAGGCGAGGTCGCGACACTTTTTGCTGAGCTGCGTTCAGCGCTCGATGCGGCGGCAAACGTTACGGTAACGAGTGCGTTTGATGTGGCGGACGCGACGATTGAGCAACTCGCCGCGTCATTGACAACAAAGTTAGGCAAAACAGTCGAAATGACTGTTGAAACAGACGCTTCCTTAATTGGGGGAGCCATTATTCGAGCCGGCGATATGGTTATCGACGGTTCAGTTCGTGGGCGCTTGCACAAGCTTGCGACTGCGTTGAAATCTTGACAGAGGAACCGGTCATGCAACAACTGAATCCTTCAGAAATCAGCGACATCATCAAGCAGCGCATATCGCAACTTGATGTGGCATCGCAGGCAACAAACGAAGGCACTATCGTCTCGGTAACAGACGGCATCATTCGTATTCACGGTCTTACCGAAGTCCAATACGGTGAGATGATTGAGTTTGAGGGCAATGTATTTGGCCTTGCTCTTAACCTCGAGCGTGACTCGGTCGGTGCGGTTGTACTGGGCGATTACAAGCAACTGGCCGAAGGCCAAACGTGCCGCTGTACTGGCCGAATCCTTGAGGTTCCGGTTGGTCCAGAGCTGCAGGGACGTGTTGTTGACGCACTGGGTAACCCGATCGACGGTAAGGGCGCTATCGAAACAACGATGACCGATGCCCTTGAGAAAATTGCCCCCGGGGTAATTGCGCGCCAGTCAGTTGACCAGCCGGTTCAAATCGGCTTGAAAGCTATCGATGCCATGGTGCCGATTGGTCGAGGACAGCGCGAGCTGATCATTGGTGACCGTCAGGTGGGTAAAACAGCGATTGCGGTTGATGCCATCATTAACCAGAAAGGCACAGGCATTAAGTGTATTTACGTTGCTGTGGGTCAGAAGGCTTCTTCGGTCGCATCGGTGGTGCGTAAACTCGAAGAACATGGTGCGATGGATCACACGATTGTGGTTGCGGCTAACGCCTCGGATCCTGCGGCTATGCAGTACCTCGCTCCCTTCGCTGGTTGCACCATGGGTGAGTACTACCGCGATCGCGGTGAAGACGCGCTTATTATTTACGATGATCTGTCAAAGCAGGCTGTCGCCTATCGTCAGATCTCNTTGCTTCTGCGCCGACCCCCAGGTCGGGAAGCGTACCCGGGTGATGTGTTCTATCTCCACTCNCGNCTTCTTGANCGNGCNGCNCGTGTNAANGCNGATTANGTNGANNCNTTTACNAANGGNGANGTNAANGGNAAGACNGGTTCNNTGACNGCANTGCCNGTGATTGAAACTCAGGCNGGTGANGTATCGGCGTTCGTACCAACNAACGTTATTTCGATTACTGANGGTCAGATCTTCNTNGANGCNGACATGTTTAANGCNGGTNTNCGACCCGCNATGAACGCNGGTATTTCAGTNTCNCGTGTGGGTGGTGCGGCGCAGACGAAGATCATCAAGAAATTGTCAGGTGGCATTCGAACAGCACTCGCTCAATATCGCGAGCTTGCCGCGTTCTCCCAGTTTGCGTCAGATCTCGACGAGGCGACTAAGGCACAGCTCGAGCANGGNGAGCGAGTNACCGAGCTGATGAAGCAGAAGCAGTACGCGCCTCAAAGTGTCGCAGAGATGGGGCTTNCTGCTTTACGCNGCNAACGAGGGTTACTTGAAGGCNGTNGAGGTNGANAAGNTTTCTGANTTNGAGTCGNCNCTNCTNTCTTACATGCATGCAGAGCANGGNGCNCTCATGCAAGANATTGCTGCGGACGGTAACTGGAACGATGANCGAGAGGCNGCGTTNAAGNCAGGTCTCGANGNNTTTGTNTCAACTCAAACCTGGTAATTANCGATGGCAGCGGGNAAAGAAATTCGCACCAAGATCTCGAGTATTCAAAGTACTCAGAAGATCACTAGCGCGATGGAAATGGTGGCGGCGAGCAAAATGCGTCGNGCACANGANCGCATGGAAGTNGGNAAGCCNTACGCTCGTCGTATGCGNGTNGTNATTGGCCACATTGCTAANGCNTCAGCNGAGTANCGTCANGCTTACATGCANCAGCGATCNATTNGTCGNGTTGGNTACATCATCGTCTCATCAGATCGAGGNNTGTGNGGNGGTTTNAACATCAANNTGTTCAAGCGNGCANTNCAGTCCATGAANGAGCACTCNGACGCAGGNCACGANGTTGATCTGTGNCTNATTGGNGGTAANGGNCAGGCNTTNTTCGGNTCTGTNGGTGGCAACGTTGTTGCNAGCGTTCGAGANATTGGTGAAGAGCCTNCGGTNGAGCAACTCATTGGNGCNGNAAAGCACATGCTNGATGCNTATGTTGNCGGGNACGATCGACAAGCTTTANTTGGTCGGCAATGACTTNGTNAACACCATGACNCAAACACCNACNGTTCAGCAGTTNCTTCCGNTGGAAGCGGACGCNCAGCAACAGTACTCGCATCACTGGGATTANATNTACGAGCNNGACGCNNNAGANCTNNTAGATGGCCTGCTNGCTNGATACNTCGAGTCGNTGGTNTATCAGGCNGTGGTCGANAANGGNGCTTGTGAACAGGCGGCTCGAATGATCGCTATGAAAAANGCGANNGAGAACGCNGGTGAACTTATNGACGAGCTTCAGTTGGTTTACAACAANGCTCGNCAGGCAGCGATTACNCAGGAGCTGTCAGAGATTGTNGGCGGNGCGGCNGCTATTGGTTAAGCGCGGTANGCGCAGTTTTAGCATTACGNCGACGCTGANNATTTGCGTCGCGGAACAAGACAGAGGACTCAAAAATGAGTAGTGGAAAGGTTGTACAGGTCATCGGCGCGGTTGTTGACGTAGAGTTTCCCCGTGACAGCGTACCGAAGGTATACGATGCCCTGATGGTCACTGATAAAGGCCTCACTCTGGAGGTTCAGCAGCAGTTGGGTGACGGTGTTGTCCGCGCGATTGCCATGGGTTCATCAGAGGGTGTGAGCCGCGGGCTGTCCGTTGATAACACGGGCGCGCCTATTTCAGTGCCCGTCGGCATCGAGACTCTGGGACGTATTATGGATGTCCTGGGTAATCCCATCGATGAGCGTGGTCCGATTGGCGAGCAGGAGCGTTCTTCGATTCACCGTGCCGCGCCAACCTACGAAGAGCTCGCTGCCTCAGAAGAGCTGCTTGAGACCGGCATCAAAGTGATCGATCTGGTCTGCCCATTCGCTAAGGGTGGTAAGGTTGGATTATTTGGTGGTGCGGGTGTTGGTAAGACCGTCAACATGATGGAACTCATTAACAATATCGCAACTGAGCACTCCGGACTNTCAGTATTCGCGGGCGTCGGGGAGCGTACTCGTGAAGGTAATGACTTCTACTACGAAATGCAGGAGTCGAAGGTTGTAAACGTTGAGAACTTACCAGAGTCCAAAGTGGCGATGGTTTACGGTCAGATGAATGAGCCGCCCGGTAACCGTTTACGCGTGGCACTGACCGGTTTGACGATGGCAGAAAAGTTCCGTGATGAGGGCCGTGATGTACTGCTCTTCGTCGACAACATTTACCGGTACACGCTAGCGGGAACCGAGGTGTCAGCACTGCTCGGACGTATGCCATCAGCGGTGGGCTACCAGCCAACACTCGCGGAGGAAATGGGTGTGCTTCAGGAGCGTATTACGTCGACTAAGACGGGTTCGATTACCTCGATCCAGGCGGTATACGTACCCGCGGATGANCTGACTGACCCATCACCAGCAACAACGTTCGCGCACTTGGACTCGACGGTTGTATTGAGTCGAGATATTGCTGCGAAGGGCATCTACCCCGCGGTCGATCCACTTGATTCAACGTCGCGTCAGCTTGACCCGCTTATTATTGGTACTGAGCATTACGAGGTTGCGCGCGGCGTGCAGTCGGTGCTTCAGCGCTATAAGGAGTTGAAGGACATTATTGCAATTCTGGGAATGGATGAACTCTCAGAAGACGACAAAATGACCGTAGCGCGCGCTCGAAAAATTGAGCGCTTCCTATCGCAGCCCTTCCATGTGGCCGAAGTCTTTACAGGCTCGCCGGGTATCTACGTCTCCTTGAAAGACACGATTTCTGGGTTTAAAGGAATTTTGGCAGGTGAGTATGACCACCTTCCCGAACAGGCGTTCTACATGGTCGGCTCGATTGAGCAGGCTGTTGAGAAAGCCGAGAAAATGAGCGCTTAATCGGAGGCGTCAATGGCACTGACCATTCACTGCGATATCGTTAGCGCAGAAGCTCAAATCTTCTCAGGCCTNGTAGAGCTGTTGGTTGCCAGCGGCTCGANCGGGGAGCTTGGGGTGACGTANGGGCATACACCGTTACTCACGGATCTNACGCCCGGCACGGTTCGTGTGGTGCTTCAAGGTGGTGAGGAAGAGGTGTATTACGTCTCGGGTGGTTACCTCGAGGTTCAGGGCGATGTTGTCACGATCCTTGCGAACACCGCTCTACGTGGTGATGATCTCGACGAAGTGGCTGCTGAAGAAGCCCGAAAGGCAGCGGAAGAAGCGCTAGCTAATCAAAGCAGCGAGCTTGATTACGGCCGCGCATCCGCTCAGCTTGCCGAGGCGGCGGCACAGCTCGCTACCCTGAGAAAACTCAAGAATCGCGCGGGGCGCTAAACCCCGCTTCGACCACTCGCTGCGAGTCGTCGCTTTTGTCTGATCAACCCCATTTGGAATTTTTGCCATAGCAGTTGTCATATGGCTGTGCGATGCTTTTGGGACAGTTCACTATTGATCTCCAAATGCTTGAAGTCATTGTTCTTGCCGCAGGTCGTGGCACTCGTATGAAATCCGAATTGCCAAAGGTACTCCACCCGATTGGTGGACAACCCATGGTGGTCAGCGTGCTCGATACGGCTCGCCAACTCGGGGCAGAGCGA
>NZIH01000014.1 GCA_002691565.1 Halieaceae bacterium | reverse complement strand
TCCCAAGTAGACCACCAATACATGCCAAGGAAGAAAACGAAGTAGTAAATGGTACAAATCTGCGCGAGCAGCGTGCGGCTCTCAGTCGGAGCTTTAACACCTAGCACACCCAGAATGATGAAGCTGATGACAAAGCCGAGCAGCATGACGCGATTGAGCATGCCTCGGTATCGCCACGAGCGCACTGGGTTTCGGTCAATCCACGGCAGCGCGAACGGAATCGCTACAGACGCTGCAAACGCGATGAACCCCCAAAACTTGTCGGGAACAGCGCGCAATACCGAATAGTAGGGCGTGTAGTACCAGACCGGCGCGATGTGTGAAGGAGTCTTCAGCGCATTCGCTTCCTCAAAGTTTGCCAACTCGAGGGCATATCCCCCCATTTCTGGCGCAAAGAAAAGGATGCCGCAGAAGAAGAACAGGAATACCGCAATGCCCTGAATGTCGTGAACCGAGTAGTACGGGTGGAACTTGATTCCATCCAGAGGGATGCCGTTCTCATCCTTATGCTTCTTGATTTCAACGCCGTCAGGGTTGTTAGAACCCACTTCGTGTAATGCAAGAATGTGCAACACAACCAGCGCCAATAACACGATGGGCAGAGCCACCACGTGAAGCGCAAAGAAACGGTTCAACGTAATGCCCGACAACAGGTAGTCGCCACGAATCCAAGTCGTGATGTCTTCACCTACGACCGGGATTGCACCAAACAACGAAATAATGACCTGCGCACCCCAGTAGGACATCTGCCCCCAAGGCAGCACATAACCCACAAATGCCTCAGCCATCAGCACGACAAAGATGAGCATGCCGAAAATCCAGATGAGCTCTCGCGGCTTCTGGTATGAGCCGTACATCATTGCTCGGAACATATGCAGATAGACGACAACAAAGAAGGCAGAAGCACCGGTAGAGTGCATGTAGCGCAACAACCAGCCGTACTCGACATCCCGCATGATGTACTCAACCGATGCAAACGCCTCTTCAGCGCTCGGTGTGTAACTCATGGTTAGCCAGATGCCAGTTAGNAGCTGGTTTACCAACACCAGCAGCGAGAACACACCAAAGAAGTACCAGAGGTTAAAGTTCTTGGGCGCGTAGTACTTGCCCATGTGGGTATCCCACGCGCGAGTGACAGGAAGACGCGCGTCGACCCAAGAAACTAATCCNGTTAATGCCTTTTCCATTTACGCAACCTCCGTGTCAACGCCGATGACCAATACGTTATCGCCTTCAAACGAGTAAGGCGGAATGATGAGGTTATCCGCGGCAGGAACGCCCTTNTAAACCCGTCCGGCCAAATCAAACTTTGACCCGTGACACGGGCAAAAGAAGCCACCTAGCCANCTGTCGCCGCCCAAATCTGCCGCACCTACTTCAGGTCTGAACTTGGGNGCACAGCCAAGATGCGTGCACAACCCAACGACCACCAAGTACTCTTCGTTGAGCGAACGCGGTGCGCCGCTGATATAAGCGGGCTGATCTGAGCCATCTGAATTTGGATCTTTGAGGCTGCCGTCGAGGCTTGGAAGGCCTGCAATTTGCTCGGGAGTTCTGCGCAGAACGTAAACTGGCTTGCCGCGCCACTCAACNACCACCATTTGGCCGGGCTCGATCTTGCTAATGTCTGCCTTGACGGGCGCGCCAGCTGCTTTCGCTTTTTCTGAAGGATTCCATGAACCAAGGAAAGGCACCGCGACCCCCACAACTCCAACGGCACTGATGCCTGATGTTGCGGCCGTTAGGAATCGGCGTCGTGTTTGGTCTGATGCGCGGCCGTCATCGGCTGCTTGACCTACATCAACTTCACTCATTCGGTTATCTCCGAGTCTTAATTNNGTTCCAAGGTAGCGTGTGGCNGCCGCCCNGCNTGTTTTCAAAGCGCGAAAGTTTAATCGTCGGTATTACGCACAGCAAGGCNAAGCAGGCCATAAATNGCCCACTTATAGTCAAAATTTGTTCAGTAACGTGACAGCNGTCGCGGCCACAGAAAAAATTAACGCTTTGAGAACTGTGGACGACGACGTGCTTTGCGCAGACCCACTTTCTTTCGCTCGACCTCTCGCGCATCGCGAGTNACGAACCCTGCCGCTCGCAGCGTGCCNCGAAGTGACTCATCGTACTCGAGTANGGCGCGTGTCAAACCGTGACGGATCGCCCCCGCCTGACCGAAACTTCCACCACCAACAACAGTGATGTTCGCATCGAACTTTTCTGCGTTCTCGGTCAACTCCAGAGGNTGACGAACGATCATGCGAGCGACTTCACGACCGAAGTANTCATCAATACCGCGACCGTTGATTGTAATAGTGCCGTTACCGCCTTTGAGGAAAACGCGCGCTGTAGAGGTCTTGCGTCGTCCCGTGCCGTAATACTGTGCANCTGCCATTATGAATTCCTTAAATTGTCAGCGTTTGAGGCTGTTGTGCATCGTGTGGGTGCGATGGCCCCGCATACACTTTCAACTTCTTAAACATCGCTCGGCCAAGCGGATTGCGAGGCAACATACCCTTGACAGCACGCTGCAAAACACGCTCTGGCGCACGATCGATAAGCTTTTCAAACGTGAACGACTTCAAACCACCGGGGTANCCGGTGTGATGGTGATACATTTTNTCAGTCGACTTCGCGCCCGTNACCCGGATTTTCTCGCAGTTGACCACAACGATGTAATCGCCCATGTCCATGTGCGGTGTGTATTCGGCCTTGTGCTTACCACGTAGCCGATGCGCGATCTCGACAGCCAAGCGCCCGAGAGTCTTGTTTTCTGCGTCAACGACGAACCAATCGTGGCTGACGTCGCTTGCCTTTGCACTATAAGTTTTCATGCATTTGCCCGTTAGGCCTATTTTAAAGGAGCGCGGAGATTACAGTAGCCCGATACTTCTTTCAATAAAAAACGACCGCTAGAGGCGGTGNTCACGACCCAAATATTCCACAGACTGCATTTCAATGAGTCGNGAGANGGTTCTCTGAAATTCGAAGGACAATTTCGATCCGCTATATAACTGCTTCATACCCACCTCCGCTACCAGCGCCAACTTGATATTNCGGTCATAAAACTCATCAACCATCGTGATGAAACGCCGCGCGCCGTCCTCCATGTTGACGGTCATAACGGGAACATTAGACAAGAGCACCGAGTGAAACTCCTTTGCAATCTGGGTGTAGTCCAGGGCACTTCGCGGCGAGAGGCAGATATCCTCGAAAGACACGAAAAGCACGCCTTCCGAGCGCCCCGAATAGGCCAGTGATCGCTTGTTCAACGTCATCACGCCCGACTCAGGTACTTTGCCGCCGGTCAGGTCTGCAAACAATCCGGGTAAGGGGCTGACTGATGAGACATCCTCAGGCACAAAGTAGAGTTCCGACTGGGTAAGTACCCGCAGTCGATAGTCGATACCGCTATCAACGTTGATCACCCGACAAAACGTCTCTACCGCTCGAATTGCGGGCAGGAATCGTGCGCGCTGCAGTCCATCTTTGTACAACCCACTGGGAGGAATATTGGATGTGGCCACCAGCGTNATTCCGCGATCAAACAATGCCTGCATCAAGCCACCCAACAGCATGGCATCACCGATATCACTGACGTAAAACTCGTCGAAGCACACAACAATGGTCTCAGACGCAATCCGGTCAGCCACGGTATCCAATGGGTTTTTCAAGCCAGCGAGCTCCGTAAGCTCGTCATGGACACGCTGCATGAATCGGTTGAAGTGCATACGCTTCTTGTTGTCAAAGCTCAACGCCTCAAAAAAGGAATCCATAAGATAGGTTTTGCCGCGGCCCACACCACCCCAAAAATACATTCCCTGCTCCGGAACATTGCTAGAACGGCCCAGCAGTCGTTCAACCAAGCCCACCTTGGCCCTGGCACGAATCTCAAGACGCGCATGTAGGTCCTGTAGTGCATCAACGGCTCTGCGCTGTGCTTCGTCAGGCACGATGACACCNGAATCGAGGTCTGCTTGATAGCGTTGGGCAGGTGTTTGTGGCATCGAAAACGTGATTCCAGTTGAGGAGCTAAGTCACGGGCAGCGACTCTAGCGTCAAGTCATGTATACGACAATAATTTAAATGAGATGACTGACGCGACGTGGCTTCGAGCCTTTGCTAATATCACGNTCANATCGCTACCATGCAGAAAANTCGGGGGAGTCTCATGGAACCAACAATGACAACGATTGCCTATTTCTTGTTTGCNGGCTTTGCNGTGGGCCTTGCGGTTGGTTGGTGGGCAGCACTGCAGCGCAAAGATGATGCCAGCGACGTCATCAATGAGCTCAAACGTGAGGTGGAGGCTGCGCAAGCGGCGCATCGATCCTACGAGCAGTCAGTCACGACTCACTTTGCGAACACAGCGCANCTCTTGCATCGCATGCAAGAAGACTACCGATCAATTTATGCACACGTCGCCTCAGGTGCACAGGAACTCTGTGACAGTGAAGTGGCCAGTCAAATGGACGATATGAAGCATATAGCGGGCTCGTTCGACGTGCCCGATCATCTACTTGATCCGTCCCAGCCGCTNGATTATGCGCCCAAGAAAACACCGGGAGAGACGGGGCAGCTTGCCGAGGATTTCGGCATGGATAAGAACTACTCTACGCAGACCGGCTAAGGGCTCTCAGGCAGGATTATCGATATCCACAAAGTGGTGTTCGATGCCAAATTNTTCAGCAATCCATTGCCCCAGGTTANGTGCGCCGAAGCGCTCGGTTGCATGGTGACCCGCCGCTATGAAGGCGATTCCGCGCTCTCGTGCCACATGCACNGTCTGTTCTGATACTTCTCCGGTAACGAATACATCGGCACCGAAGGNAGCTGCCTCGTCNATGTANCCCTGACCACCGCCCGTGCACCACGCCGCNGACCGGACGACCGCGNCGGGATCGCCAACGACCAGCGCCTCACGCTNNAGTTCATGTTCCAGCCTAGCAACGACAGCGGATAGATGCGTGCCCTCATCAAAGGTTCCACAGAACACCGGATNAGTCGTGTTATCAGGATCGATTCCCTGCCATTCCTGTAAACCCATTGCGCGNGCAAGACCGGCGTTATTGCCGAGTGTGGGGTGGCAATCGAGTGGCAAGTGGTAGGCGAATAAGTTGATATCAGCCTCAAGCAAGGTTTTCACCCGCTGTGCTTTCATGCCAACCAGGCGCGAATCTTCCCCACGCCAAAAATAACCGTGGTGCACAAGAACCGCATCTGCATCCAGTTCCACGGCCTTNTCTAATAGCGCCTGACACGCGGTAACACCTGACACCATGACCTTGATGTCACTGCGCCCTTCAACTTGCAGTCCATTGGGGCAATAGTCGTTGAAAGCGGGAACGCGTAACTCCGAATCCAGTACTGCGCACAATTCATCTCGACCTACGGCCATACAGATTACTCCTTGAACCACTCAAACTGCGGAATCTGCCGCATTATACGCAGAGTTTGATTTACACTAGAGTGAGATTTNGNGGGATACGCTTATGCGGGAGTGGTTTTCACAACTGGCTTGGCCTGCTTTAGCGGGTGTTTTAGCTGCTGTGCTGCTACTCAACACGGAGTGGTTANAGCTACCGACGAGCACGCAAGGGGCTGACAGTTACAGTNATGCGGTGGCCGTAGCGACGCCCTCCGTCGTCAATATCTACACGGCCAAACTGGTGGCAGACCAGTCCCCGGTACTCAACGCTCCGCTGCTCAGACGTTTCACCAATCCGGGAGAGCGACAGCCACGTGTCGAACGCTCACTGGGTTCGGGCGTCATCATGAGCGAAGACGGACACATCATTACCAATCGGCACGTAATCGATGGTGCTCAGGCGATTCAAATACTTTTATCCGATGGACGTCGCGCTAACGCCATGGTTGTTGGGGCTGACCCTGAGACGGATCTCGCCCTCTTGAAAACGGATCTGACAGGATTGTCGGCAATCGAGACGGCTGATTCGGATAACATCAGCGTGGGCGATGTCGTACTCGCCATTGGCAACCCCTTCGGCTTTGGGCACTCAGCATCACTAGGGATTGTGTCGGGGCTCGAGCGCTATGGCCTNCAGCTCTCGGCTTTTGAGAACTATATTCAAACTGACGCGACCATCCACCTGGGAAGCTCCGGAGGCGCCTTGATCGATGCCGAGGGTAAATTGGTGGGCATCAATACATTGATTTACACCGGCGCTAATGACGACAGTAATGAAGCCAGCGGCATAGGCATTAACCTCGCCACACCCAGTAACGTCGTTGGTACTGTCATGAATGACCTCATTGAATATGGAGGGGTTATCCGTGGTTGGCTNGGCGTTAGTGTCGATCTGCTNTTGGGTTTTGATGAGCAAGGCCGAGCAACCCAGTCACTGCTAGTCACCGACATAGAACCCGGGGGGCCGGCACAGCGAGCGGGCATCCGGGTCGGTGATCTTATCGTCGGGCTCAACGCTGAGCGGGTTACCGACGCCCGTCAAGCCATGCAAACCATCGCGCGTCTTCGACCCGGAGATCGCGTACTTGTCGGACTTAAGCGCAATGAAACTGAGTTTGATGTCGAGGCCATTGTCTCGACACGTCCAGCCGGTGAGTAAATCTAATCTTTTCGGGCTCGAGCTGCTCTAGCGTGAGCTGACAGCGACTCACTGTCCGCTATCGTACCCGCGACTTCAGCAAGCGCGTTTGCACCCGCCCGAGTGATGTTGATAACCGAGGTTCGGGTCTGAAAGTCGTAGACGCTCAGCGGCGATGAAAAGCGAGCGGCGCCAGATGTCGGTAACACATGGTTCGTTCCCGCACAGTAATCACCCAAAGACTCCGAGCTATATGCCCCAAGGAAAACGGCACCGGCACTGACGATCAAAGGAAGCAGATCCTCTGGCGATGCCACAGCCAGTTCCAGGTGCTCAGGCGCAAACCGGTTCGATAATGACGCCGCTGCCTCGAGATCAGGCACTGATATCAGTGCTCCTCGGTTTCGCAGCGAAGATGAAATAACATCGCGCCGCGGCATNTCGGGTAACAGTTTCTCAAGCGACGCAGTTACCGCATCTAGATAATCATCGTTGGTCGCAANGCAGACCGCCTGCGCCATTTCATCGTGCTCTGCCTGTGACATCAGATCCAACGCAATCCAGTCAGGATCGACCGTNCCNTCGGCAATCACGAAGATCTCNGAGGGGCCGGCAATCATGTCGATGCCAACCTTTCCGAATACCTGCCGTTTTGCTTCGGCAACGTAACGGTTACCGGGNCCGACTATCTTATCGACCGCTGGAAGCGATTCAGTTCCATAAGCCAATGCGGCAATCGCCTGCGCTCCACCAACCGTTAGCACCTGATCAACACCTGCCAATGATGCCGCTGCAAGCACCAGAGGATTAATCTGACCTCCGGGCGTAGGCGCCACCATAACGACCTCGGCCACACCCGCCACCTTCGCCGGTATGGCATTCATCAGAACAGAGGACGGATAACTGGCTTTACCGCCCGGCACGTACAAACCCACACGNCGCATTGGGCCAATCCGTTGCCCGAGGCGGCTCCCGTACTCATCNCTGATCGACCAGTCTGAACTAATCTGCTCTTCGTGATACCGACGAATTCGGCTTGCTGCCTCAGTAATTGCGGCAAGTTCCATATCAGTGACCTGGGACTCGAACGCCTTTAACGNNTCGCCTTCGACGATCAGCTCACTGACAGCCATGGCATCGTGCTGATCAAAGCGTTTCGTGAACTGGAGCAGTGCTCGATCCCCCCCGGACCGCACCTCGGCAATAATATCGCGCACACTGTCTACGAGGGTTGGATCCAGCGTGTCCATCGGTGCGGCCAACGCGCCCACTCTCGCTTCGAAGTCGTGATCTGCGTGAGAAAATCGCTGCATGTCGAGCGCGCTCATGTGTCGCGCCGTGATGCGACGGCTGTCGACAGTTGCTCTACCAGCGTGGCAATAATGCGATTACGCGTGCGCATTGACGCTTTATTCACAATGAGTCGTGACGAGATATCAGCGATATGCTCCAGAGGCTGCATACCATTGGCTTTTAGGGTATTACCGGTATCGACAATATCCACAATCTCGTCAGCGAGATCCATGATAGGAGCGAGCTCCATTGCTCCGTAGAGCTTGATAATATTGGGCTGGATACCACGAGCTGAGTAGTGCGCACGCGCGACGTTCACGAACTTCGTAGCGACCCTGATCTTAGCGGCATGGCCAGCCCTGACTTGTCCCGAACCAGCTGTCATAAGACGACAGCGGGCTATTTCCAGATCCAGCACCTCGTAGAGCCCNTCATCACCCGACTCCATCAAGAGATCTTTACCAACCACTCCCACATCAGCGGCACCATGCCGGACGTAGGTCGGGACATCAGAGCCACGCAAAATAACGAGAGACACCCCATCCATCGTCGTAGGGAAGATGAGTTTTCTGCTCTCTTCCACTGACTCCAGCGGGGACACACCGGCCGCAGCGAGAAGCGGCAAGGTCTCGGAGAGAATGCGCCCTTTCGTAAGCGCTATCGTGAGCNGTTCCCCTTTTGCGGGTTTCATGACCTACCTCGACTTCCTGACAATGTCAGCACCAACGGCCTGTAGCTTTTCTTCAATGCGCTCATAGCCACGATCAATATGATAAATGCGATCAACGTGAGTCTCGCCCTTGGCCGCCAGGCCTGCGATAACCAGGCTCGCAGAAGCTCTCAAGTCAGAGGCCATTACGGGGGCACCATCGATACTGGATTTGCCACGAATAATAACTGAATGCCCGTCTACCGTGATATTCGCACCCATTCGGCTCATCTCGTGCGCTTGCATCAACCGATTTTCGAATATGGTTTCCGTTATGCGACCTACGCCCTCCGCCACCACGTTCATGGCGGTGAATTGGGCTTGCATATCGGTGGGAAAGCCGGGGTAAGGTGCGGTGGTGAGATCAACGGCTGTGAGCTGCCCTTCAGTCATATCAGCGGTAATGCTATCGCCTTCAACAACAATATGGACGCCTGCGTCTCGCAACTTTTCGAGCACAATACCGAGATGCTCAGCGCTGGCATTTTCAACTGTAATGCAGCCGCGGGTTGCGGCAGCCGCGACCAGAAATGTCCCCGCCTCGATTCGATCCGGCATAACGCTGTAATGACTGGCACCCAACTGAGAGACNCCGTTAATCACCAATGTCGACGTGTCATCACCCTCGATATCAGCGCCCATACCTCGCAGAAATGCCACCAAATCAGTAATCTCGGGCTCTCGAGCAGCATTGCGCAGTACGNTTCTTCCCTCGGCCAGAACTGCGGCCATCAATAAGTTTTCGGTCCCACCCACGGTGACGNTATCAAAGGTGAAGTCGCAACCCTTTAANCCATTATCCGTAGTGGCAACNATATAACCGTCGCGAACATCAATATGCGCGCCCATTGCTTCAAACCCTTTCAGGTGCAGGTCGACGGGGCGACTTCCAATGGCACACCCGCCGGGAAAGGACACCTCGGCTTTGCCAAAGCGCGCGAGCAGCGGCCCCATCACCAGAATGGAGGCCCGCATTGTTTTTACTAATGCATAAGGTGCGCGTTGGTTATTGAGTTGCGNTGCTGACACCTTTAATGCCATGGACTCATCCATAGCAACGTCTGCTCCGAGTGCGCCCAACAACTCGACCATGGTCGTGATGTCATTGAGATGAGGCACATTCAACAGCGTGGACACTTTGTCGGTNAGCAGTGTGGCAGCCAATATCGGAAGCGCTGCATTTTTCGCCCCGGAAATAGGTATGCGACCCTGTAACGGCGTCCCGCCGCGGATTTGAAAGTAGTCCAACGCAGTGCTGCCTGGTTAGGGTGTTTTCGCGATAATGTTGACAGCGTGCAAGGCACCGCTGCGAATAAGCTCGCCCAGGGGGGCATAAACTCGCTGCTGCCGAGCAACGGGTCGCAAGCCCTCGAACACATCACTAATCACGGTGACNTGGCAGTGAGAGCCGTCCAGTTGTACGTCGATGGTGGCACCCGGGAAAGCGCCGTCGAGTGCCTCTTTAATCATGGCCTCATTCACTGTCCAAATCCTCCGGTAAGTTCGCAGAGATATCCCACTCAGCTACCACCTTAGCCACATCACCACCCGAGGATTTCGCAGCNGCGGCAAACTGATTTTGATAGATCTGACCCAAATTGATATCGGCGACAATAAGATTTCGAAGGCGCCAACTGCCTTCTCGGNTTCTACCCATCTGATACCTCACGGTATAAGTCCGGTCACCCGAACCGTAGACCAGTTGAGTGATCGATGCAGACCGCGCGTCAGGGTCGATCACTTCATCATCGACAATCTCGAATTTGGATCCACTGAACGCCAGCAAACCTTTTGCATAGGTGCGAATCAAGCCCGACTTCATGATGGTAGTGAATGACTCAAGCTGCTCCCTGAGTGCTTTGCGGCCGTCATCGTCCAATGACCGATAGCGGGCATTNGAGGCGTACTCGCCCATGACGCCCTTTGCAAACCCTCGCCAATCAATCGTCTGATCGAGGACAGCACCAATTTCGTCGTAGAAGCGGTCCGGATCGGTATCGAAATACTCAGGAGCCTCTCCCACAATAGTCATAATTTGAGAGGTCGTAGACTCAATAATGGGTGTAGGGCCTGTCGAATCGTCTGCTGCTGCAACTGTCGTAACAGCTAAGCTGAACAAGCCTAACAAGGCGTTTGTGATCATTAATCTGAAAAAATTCATACGATTTTTAGCTCAAAACGTAAATTGTTGGGACGAGTAGCTCCGTTTTTACCGCAGTTAGAGTCTGCTCGGCGCTCACATTGCCGTATGATACCTGATCGCTGAAGCTCAGCGGTGCGTTTTTGAATGTTAAGGCCAAGACTCTTTTTGCATGCTCGATTTTATGTTCATTGCCGTGGGCCTCGCTGGCCTGGTTTGGAGCTCTGATAAGTTCGTAGAGGGCGCCGCCGCAATTGCCAATCATGCGGGCATGTCTCCGCTTCTGATTGGCATGACCATTGTTTCACTGGGGACATCTGCACCAGAAATTGTCGTTTCCATAATGGCATCACTCTCCGGATCGGGGGAACTGGCCGTCGGGAACGCACTCGGATCAAACATCACCAACATAGGACTCGTTCTCGGCATAACGCTCATTATCCGGAGCATTACCATTGATGCCAGTACGACAAAACGCGAACTGCCGCAGATGGTGGTCGTCACTCTACTCGCCGGTGCATTAATGATCGACGATGTGCTGTCAGTGACCGACGGTGCCCTTCTCATCTTGGGTCTCGTGATTTTCTTGACATTGCTCGCTCGACGCGGCGTAGCACCCGAAGGCGGCATGGACAATGACTCAACACTGACACCTTTAAAAGCGTGGGGAGTCTTCACTATCGGGCTCGCACTGTTAGTTATCTCGTCGCGCCTTCTGGTCGTCGGCGCCGTCAACATAGCCATGGCTTTAGGCGTGTCCGAACTCATCATTGGACTAACCATCGTCGCCATTGGCACGAGCCTTCCCGAACTCGCCGCAGCAGTTATGAGTGCACTCAAAGGGCATTCCGACATTGCCATAGGCGCCATTGTGGGAAGCAACGTCTTCAATTTATTGGTAGTACTTGCGGGACCTGGTTTGTTTGGGCCATTAACCCTGAACGCCAGTGTCATGACCCGCGACTGGCCGGTGACCATGCTTACCACGGGCACGTTAATGATGTTAGCTTGGCTCGCTTACCAAAATGCAAACGGAGACAAGAAGGGCAATGGTGAACTTGGGCGGGCCCCCGGTGTCCTATTGGTTACTATGTATACCGCTTATATAGGCTTACTCATATTTTACCCGGACCTTGCATTGTGACTTCAGACCATCATCCACCAAGATCTGCCGTAGAGTCTGCCAGACGCACCATCGCTATTGAGCGACAGGCCGTTGAGCAGCTGGAGCACCGCATTGACGACAGCTTTACCAAAGCAGTCGATCTTCTCGCGTCCGTCGAGGGCAGAGTCATTGTTAGCGGCATGGGTAAGAGTGGCCACATCGGCAACAAAATTGCAGCCACACTCGCCAGTACAGGCACTCCGGCGCAATTCGTCCACCCAGCTGAAGCATGCCATGGCGATATGGGCATGATCACCCGCTCGGACGCCGCGCTACTCATGAGTAACAGTGGTACCACGAGCGAGATAACCGCTCTTCTACCCCTCCTAAAGCGCCTGGGCGTTCCCATTGTAGCTATGACCGGCAACGATGCCTCGACACTCGCTACCGCCGCAGATGTGCACCTTAATATCGGCGTATCCGAAGAGGCTTGCCCACTGGACCTGGCGCCAACAGCGAGCACGACAGCCAACCTGGTCATGGGCGACGCGCTGGCAATCGCGCTACTCGAACAAAGTGGATTTACGGCCGAGGACTTCGCCTTCACCCATCCCGGTGGGGCTTTAGGGCGTCGNTTACTGACCCGAGTTAGCGATGTCGTNGTCAGCGGCGATGATGTTCCCCGCNTCACACGCGATACGTCACTGGCCGATGCACTCATGGAGATTTCGGCAAAAGGGCTTGGCATGTCTACGGTGATTGACGGCAACGGACAGTTACTGGGCATTTTCACCGACGGCGACCTGCGCCGCGCACTCGAGCAGAGTCACGACTTGAGCACCACTCAGGTGGGTAACGTCATGTCGTCGGGCGCCAAGACAATCGATGCGAATGCACTTGCTGCCGAAGCGGTGACGCGCATGGAAANTGACAATATCAGTGCATTAATTGTGGTGGACGAGCAGAACAAGGTCACAGGCGTNGTNCAGTTACTGGCTCTGCTAAAAGCGGGTGTGGTATGACCGNCTACGCTGATATTCTATTATTGGTCATGGATGTCGATGGTGTCATGACCGATGGAAAAGTCACCTACACCAGCGATGGACAGGAACTCAAATCGTTCAACATCAAGGACGGGGTGGGCATTAAACGGGTCCAGGCATCAGGGATCGAAACGGCCATCATCACGGGNCGAACATCGCNCATGGTTGAGCGACGCGCGCTAGAGCTAGGTATCACNCATCTCATTCAAGGAAGAGAGGACAAACTAACGGCGTTGTCCGTCCTGTTGAGCGAGGTAAACCTAACACCTAATCAGGTTGCCTACATAGGCGATGACCTGCCTGATCTTGCCGCGATTGAGGCCGTGAAACTGGGGGCATGNCCNGCTGATGCCGCCAACGAAGTGCAATCAAAGGCTAATTGGGTATCGACCCGGGCGGGCGGTGACGGTTGCGTGCGTGAATTGTGCGACTTACTAGTGAGTCACAAACCATCATGAAGTGGAGTGTTGCNTTTGCATTCCTTGGCGTCGTTACACTTCTGGCCATATTTGCTCAGGTTGATGGCGAGTCTCCTGCAAGTGTACCCACCCAGGCACTCGTTGAAGTAGAAATCAATCAACTGGTACTCACACGTTATGACGAGGCGGGTAAAAAACTCGAACAAAGCAGNGCCCAGCATGCTATCCGACTTGAAGATAATGCCACCACTGATCTTTCGGAGTTAGAGGTCAGACGCCGTGATCGACATGGACACGAGTGGGTAATGGCCTCCCCTACCGGCAGATCAGATATAATGAATGACATGGTTCAACTCGAGGGCGGCGTCCAAGTCTCGCGAGCAGATGGTGTTACTCTCGATACCGAGGCTGTGTTGGTCGACATTGCATCGGGCAGAGCCACATCGACAGATCGAACACGACTCACAAGCCATCAGAGTGCATCGGTCTCTGACGGACTTGTTATCGATCTCGAGCAGGGAACCGCAGAACTAGTGGGTCAAGTGACATCAACATATCAACGGGGCCAACAAACGCCATGATGGAGCCTCAGCGCATTTCCGTTCTCTTGTTGCTACTGGGGCTGCTAGGCTCCTCGACCGTGCTGGCGGCGGATACCAATCACCCCATCGAGATAACCGCCGACACTGCAATGCGCGAGGAACCATCGGGTAAAACGACTTATCGCGGTGACGTTGTGCTTACTCAGGGTAGTCTGGAGATTCGCGCAGACAGCCTGGTATTTAGCTTTGATAGCGATAACACGACCCTGATTACCGCCAAAGGCAACCCGGCGACACTGAAGCAACGACCCGAGAATGCCGACGCACCCGTGGATGCCAGTGCTGCAACCATTGAATATCACGAGAAAAGCGAACGAGTGCGGCTTGTTGGGAACGCTAAAATCCTTCAGGACGGTGCAGTCATCGAGGGCAATACGATCGAGTATTTGGTGGGCACGCAGCGAGTGATAGCCGCCGGTTCTCCCGAAACAGGTGCGCCACAACGCGTCAAGGTCACTATTCCCCCCAACTCATTGCGCGACGGTAAGTAAGATGACCGAGGTGCTATCTGCGACAGGCTTAGCGAAGGCTTATAAGGGTCGTCGTGTGGTCGATGGCATGTCGATGTCGGTCAATGCTGGTGAGATCGTCGGCCTGTTGGGGCCTAACGGTGCGGGAAAAACAACCTGTTTCTACCTAATGGTTGGGCTCGTTACTAGTGACGAGGGTGCCATCACATTGTCCGGGGAGGACGTCACCCACCTACCTATCCATCTTCGGGCTCGCCGGGGCTTGGGCTATCTACCGCAAGAAGCATCCATATTTAGAAGGATGTCTGTCGAGGATAACATCCTGGCGATATTAGAAACACGCGACGACTTGTCACTGGAAGATCAGCGAGTTCAGTGTGACGAGCTTCTGCGAGAGTTTCACATCACGCACATTAAGGATTCGCTAGGGCAAAGCTTATCGGGTGGTGAGCGTCGGCGTGTAGAGATCGCCCGTGCCTTGGCAACCGAGCCTAGTGTGATCCTATTGGACGAGCCTTTTGCCGGCGTTGATCCCATCTCTATATCCGATATCAAGAGCATCATTACACATCTCAAGGATAGAGGCATTGGCGTTTTAATCACCGATCACAACGTCAGAGAAACCCTCGATATCTGCGAACGTGCGTACATCGTGAGCGAGGGAAAGGTGATAGCCGATGGGGATGCACAGAGCATTCTGGACAATGCTAAAGTGCGAAAAGTGTATCTCGGACAGGATTTCCGCCTCTAATACCAAGGTTAGAATTGGCGCATGCAAAACCTTTGCCAACTCGTTTGCCTTCTCCGATTTGAAAGCGCTACACTGTTTTTCCAATAGCGGTATTTGAGATCTATGAAGCAAGCGCTGCAGTTAAAGCTTGGCCAACAACTCACGCTGACACCCCAGCTTCAGCAGGCTATCAAGCTCCTCCAACTCAGCACATTAGATCTTCAACAAACCATTTCTGAAACACTGGAAAGTAATCCGCTATTGGATGAGGAAGAGTTAGTTAGCGAGCCCATCGATGATGGCGTAAGAGAGAGCGTCGACTTTTCTGATAGTGTCAGCGAAGAGATTCCAGGAACTGAACTACAGGTTGATGCGGCGTGGGAGGATGTCATGCCCTCGGCTGCACCCCCTTCATCTGGTGCGAGCGCGGGCTCTGACGATCTTGCCTTTGCCGAACGTGATTCAGTGCCTGAAACGCTTCAGTCTCATCTACTCTGGCAACTGAACCTTACCCGCTTCTCTGAGACCGACCATGCTATAGCCTTAGCCTTTATCGATGCCGTCGACAGTGAGGGGAGACTGACCCAATCACCGGAGCAGATTCATGCGGGTCTGGCGCTTGACGACGTGGAGCTTGACGAAGTGATGGCGGTCTTACATCGGCTTCAGCACTTCGAGCCCACCGGGGTATTTGCCACAGACCTGCGGGAGTGTCTCTTGATTCAACTTCGGCAGATGTCCGCCGAAACGCCACATCGAGATACAGCGGGCTTGTTGGTTCTGCGCCACATTGAACAAATCCCGGTTGCGGATCCCAAGAACCTAGCGCGCCGGATGCGAACCACACCCGACGATATTTTGGGTGCTCTGACGCTGATCCGAACACTCAACCCGACACCCGGATCAACCGTTGCAACGGAGGCCACCGAATACATCGTTCCCGACGTGTTTGTAAAACGAATCGAGGGCAAATGGCGCGTCGAGCTGAATCCAGATATCGCGCCCAAATTACGAATTAATGATCACTATGCAGATCTGTTGAGTGCCGGATCGACAAGCGATCGAGATTACGCGCGAACCAGCATGCAAGAAGCGAAGTGGTTTATTAAAAGCCTGATGAGTCGCAACGAGACACTGCTCAAAGTGGCATCGTCCATTGTTCAGCATCAGCGTGCGTTTTTGGATCATGGTGAAGNGGCGATGCGCCCCCTGATTCTTGCTGATATTGCAGGTGAAGTTGACCTGCATGAATCTACCGTCTCGCGCGCAACAACGCGTAAGTACATGCACACGCCACGTGGTATCTATGAGTTGAAGTACTTCTTCTCAAGCCACGTGGCCACCACGGAGGGAGGTGAGTGCTCATCGACAGCTATTAAGGCGTTAATTAAACGCATTGTGGCTGCAGAAAACCCTCAAAAACCATGGAGTGACGCGAAACTCTGCAACTTATTGGCAGACGAAGGCGTCGTCGTCGCTCGACGTACGGTTGCTAAGTACCGAGAGCAAATGAACATAGGACCATCTAACGAGAGAAAGCGGTTTATCTGATTATTGAAACGACAGGAGATTAGGCCATGCGATTGACCATCAGTGGACATCACGTAGAAGTAACCGAGGGATTAAGGGAGCACATCTCCAAAAAACTAAGACGAGTGCAACGGCACTGCGACACGATCGACCACATAGAATTTGTTTTGGTTGTCGAGCGGGCTAAGCACAAAGCGGAAGCAAATCTTCACTTAGCCGGAGCCGACTTCTTCGCCTCCGAGACACTATCCGACATGTATCCGGCTATCGACTCGGTCATCGATAAACTAGACCGGCAAGTCACCGATCACAAACGTAAACAACGAACTCACTAAAACATTCATCGGATCAAGCGATATTTGCTTGGTCGGTATATAACCAAAAAGTCGTCTTTTGCCGGCCTTTTTAATTTCATCGCGCTGGCTTTAACATGCAATGCTCGCCTACCTCCGGTAAGCGCGAGTAAGAGAGCAAGACCATGCGAATTCTCATTGTCAGTGGCACCTCCGGGTCGGGTAAAAGTTCAGCCCTAAACCAGCTGGAAGACCTTGGCTATTACTGTGTCGACAACCTGCCATTCGCGCTCGTCAGCTTTCTCATAGAACACTTCTCACAGCAATCATCAGCGAACCATGCAGGCTTAGCCATCTGCATTGATATCAGGACCGAGTACACGGGCGTTACCGACTTTCGGGACTATTTAAGAACGCTTCGCGAGGGCTTAGAACTGCAGCTCATCTTTTTTGATGCGACATCGCAGGCATTGAGCAAACGATTTAACGAGACTCGGCGGCGACATCTGCTCAGTAAAGACGGTCTGTCGCTTAGCGATGCCATTGCTGCCGAGAGGGAGCTGTTAGAGCCACTGGCTTCCGCGGCTGATCTCATTATTGACACGAGTGAAATGTCGCCGTATCAGCAGCGAGAGGTGGTGA
>NZIH01000001.1 GCA_002691565.1 Halieaceae bacterium | reverse complement strand
TGCTGGCCTGTTTGAGGTTTACTAAGATGGCTAAGGCAGTCGTATGAAGCGAGCACGGGCTTCCCGATAAGCTCAATTTGGTCCATGACTGGGAAACCCCTGAGCTAGGTCCCAATGACGTGCGGATGGAGGTGAAGGCTGCTGGCCTTAACTTCCCCGACGTTCTCATCATCCAAGGCAAATACCAGATGCAACCGCCAATGCCTTTTGTGCCGGGCGGTGAATCTGCGGGTATTGTGACCGAGGTTGGCTCGGCGGTGACTCGCTGGTCAGTTGGCGACAGTGTCATCCAGTTGGGTGGTGTTGGTGGCTTTGCCAGTGAGGCTGTGGTCAACGAAAACGCGCTGTTACCAAAGCCATCGGGTATCGACTTTACGGCTGCCGCGGGTGTGGGTATGACCTACTTCACGTCCTATTACGCTCTGAAGCAGCGTGGGCAGCTGAAGGCCGGCGAGACGATGCTTGTGATGGGCGCTGCTGGCGGTGTTGGCAGTACAGCTGTCGAGTTGGGCAAGGTTATGGGTGCACGCGTAATTGCGGCAGCCAGCTCCGACGAAAAGTTAGCGCTTTGCAAGCAGCTGGGCGCTGATGAAGTCATTAACTACAGCAATGAGTCCATGAAAGATCGCATCAAGGAAATCACCCGTGGAAAGGGCGTTGATGTTGTTTATGACCCCGTAGGTGGTGATTTTGCGGAGCCNGCNGTTCGNAGTATGGCNTGGAATGGNCGCTATCTTAGTGATNGGNTTNGCNTCNGGNCCNATACCNAGCATNCCNCTCAATNTNACCNTANTGAAAGGCTGTGCTTTGNTCGGCGTTTTTTGGGGACGCTTCCTGGGCGAAGAGCCTGCGGAGCAGCAACAAAATGTTGAGGAGCTCTGGGGCCTATTCAATGACGGCAAGCTCAACCCTGTGGTGACTGATGTCTTCCCCATTGAAGACTACGAAGCCGGCTATTCCGCCATGATGGAGCGGCGAGCGAAAGGCAAGGTCATTTTCACCTTCTAAGTGATGGACGGATTCTCCTTCCAATCGGTCAAGACCACGCTGGTGCAGTCAGGCGCTGTCTTACAGTTGCCTGACTTGCTTTCAGAGCGCGGTCTTTCGAGGCCACTATTTGTCACAGATGCCATGCTGATTGAGCTAGGCGTGGTGTCTCCCGCAATTGATCACCTCCGCAGGAGTTGCGATAGCGTGACGGTGTATGACGGTATCGAACCCGACCCATCGGAGCGTGTCGTCGGTGACTGTCTATCCGCTTACAGGGCTGGGGATTGTGACTGCGTCATCGCTATTGGTGGCGGGAGCTCAATGGATGTCGCCAAAGTGGTCTCGGTGCTATCAAATAATCAGCACTCGCTCTCGGAAATCTATGGTGTGGGCATGGTTTCCAGCCCAAGGAAGCCGTTGTTTTTGGCGCCGACCACCGCTGGAACGGGTTCTGAGGTCACGCCCGTTGCGATTATTACAACCGGTGAAACGACCAAGGCTGGAGTGAGTTCACCTGTCCTTTTGCCCGATGTCGCCATTCTCGACGCAGCATTAACCATTGGACTTCCAGCCAGCATCACGGCGATGACAGGCATTGATGCCATGGTGCATGCGATCGAGGCCTACACCTCGAAGATCAAGAAAAATCCCATCTCAGACATGCTTGCCTTACGCGCACTCAAGTTGTTATCTGAAAATATTCGAACAGTCCTGACATCGCCGCAAGACACGGATGCACGAGAGGCGATGTTGCTGGGGTCGATGTTTGCAGGGCAGGCATTTGCAAACGCACCCGTCGGCGCGGTGCACGCGCTGGCCTACCCTGTTGGCGGCCACTACCACATACCGCACGGGCTCAGTAACTCACTCATGCTTCCAACGGTTCTAAACTTCAATGCAGAAGCCTGCCCCGAGCTCTACGCGGAGTTGGCGGCTGTTTTACCGGGAGCCGAGGCCTCTGCGCTTGGCCTCATCGATTGGTTCAAGGAGCTGATTTCCCAGAGCGGTTTGCCTGCGACATTGGCGCAGGCCAATATCCCCGAGTCCGATCTACCGATGCTGGCGAGTGATGCTATGTTCCAGCAGCGGTTGTTGATTAATAACCCTCGCGCGGTCGATGAGGCAACAGCGCTTCAGCTCTACCGCGAAGCCTGGCAGGGTTGGGCGTGAGCGAACGGGCAGCGCCGTCTCCCCGAGCGCACTTTTCGGTGTTTTATCCGCTCAATAGTCGTTGGGCGGACAACGATATTTACGGACATATCAACAACGTTGCCTACTACGCCTTCTTTGATTCGGTGGTGAATCGCTTCTTGATCGAGGAGGGAGGTATGCGTCCGGGCATCGATTCTGTGGTCGGTTATGTCGTTAACTCGTCGGCTGATTATTTTTCACCCTTGTCCTACCCTCAGGGACTCGAGCTCGGACTGCGCATTAGCCGGATGGGTGAGAAGTCTGTGACCTGGGAAATTGGCGTCTTCGCTGAAGACGCCGATCTGAGCAGTGTGACCGGGCGATTCACGCATGCCTTTGTCGATCGCAAAGCAAATCGCTCGGCCGCAATTCCCGCTGGTATACGCGCGGCTATCGAACGGCTACTGAACTAATNTTCCTCGACCANCAGGTGGGGTCGGGACTTCATCGCGTAACTCAGCACCACAANGGTGATAAAGCCCGCGAAGAGTGGCGGGTAAGTTGGACTTATTTGATAGAGCGCCCCGCCCAGTATCGGACCCATGACAAATCCCGCGGCCGGACAGGCGGTAATAAGACCTGCCGCACCGCCCTGCTCGTCACGGCTCACCGCTAGCGAGGCGCCTGCGGCAATAGCGGGACCTAATAACCCTAGACCTGCNCCCATAAATGCCATTCCGACTAATAGGCTTGTGAGCCCCTGCGCCGAGGTCACTACACCGGCGGCAATGAGATTGGCCACAAGCCCCATGCGCACTAGATTGAGTGCCGGCCCCGTGTAGCGTTGAGTGACGGAGAGTTGTAGCGCGAGGGTAAAGAAGGCGGAGACCATCAAGGCCGCCCCTGTGTACTGCGCTGTTTCAACGCCCGTCAGCGACAAGCTATCCTGTATTCGAAATCCCAATGTTTGCTGGATGGCCGAGAAACCCGTGAAGGTACCAATGGCGCTTAAGAGGTAAACGCGTAACCTCGAGTCCAGAAAGGAGAGCCGGGGTGCGCGCTTGCGGGCGGGTCCCGTGCTGTCTCCTTCCGGAAGGAATTTCCAGACAATGAATACGGCAATAAAGGTAAATAGCGCGGCAATGTAAAGTGGCGCGAGCAAACCCAAACCCGCTAGGAGGCCGGCAAGCACAGGACCAATAATCAAGCCCAGACTGTTTGCTGTACCGATACGGGCCAGAGTCTGTGTTCTGAACGCGCGTGAGCTGTGATCGGCTGCATAGGCGGTGACACCAGGGCTGGTTGCGGCCATCAGCGAAGATTGCATGCAGCGACAGATCAAGGCGGTGAAGTACAGCGCCCAGCCGGTAAGAATGCCTTTCATTCCCAAGGCGAACACACCTGCAAAGACGACTGTCCCTGCGGCATACCCTGTTAGGCCGATAACGATAACGACTTTCCGACCGATTTGATCTGATTTGCGACCCCACCAGGGTGATAAGAAGGTAAAGACCAGGGCGGACGTCGAGATGATTGAGGTCGTTTGTATCTCGGTCAGCGCAACCTCTCTCCCCAACGGCGGAAGAATGGCAAAAATGAACGCCTGCCCGACAGCGTTAGCCAGAAGCCCCGCAATCAGAATGAAAAACGATGAACGACTTAGCTTGGTCGGCTCGGCTTGCTCGGCAGCCTCAGCCGTTGTCATCGTTTCTTGATCCTAACCGAGTGGTGATTGCGTGGTAGGAGGTGGGCATGAACTTGGTAAGGGTATGCATGAACCAGGCGTCCCAGCCGATGAATACACGACGACGTCCCGCCAATGTGCCTTTCATAATCACTTGTGCGGCCTTGGTTGCAGAGGTTCTCGCGCTTTGCTTGAACGCTTCGTCACGCTCCTCTGCACTCGCTTCTGACGCTTCGCCGTCGGTTCGAGCGCGCAGTGCAATATTTGTAGCGATGCCCCCCGGGTGAACACAGGTGACGGTGAGTGAGGTGCCGCGATACTCGGCCTGAAGTGATTCAGTGAAACCACGGACGGCAAATTTGGCACTGTTATACGCACTCTGCGTTGCAATGCCCACCATGCCAAAAATCGATGAAATGTTTACAAGGTGGCCTGACGGAGATGCTTCGAGTAGGGGTAACAGCGCTTTCGTACACCAGACGACACCCCAGTAGTTGATATTCATCAACCACTCAAAATTGTCGAGCGATGCATCACGAAACGCTGCACCGTAGGCCACGCCGGCGTTATTGAACAAAAAATCCAAGCGATCGTTTTCGGATGTAATGGTGGCTGCCCAGGTCTCGATCTCCGCTCGATTACCGCAGTCAACCAGTGCGGTGGATACGGATGACCGAGCTGTGTCCAGCATTGCCACCGTCGCTTCCAGCCGCTTTTGATCGATGTCGCATAGGTAAAGATCGATGCCGCGCTCATTCAGGTTAACGGCAAGTGCACGCCCAATGCCGTCGCCAGCGCCTGTGATTGCCGCTGTCTGTCTTGTTGTGTTGGCCATTAAAGGTCCCCGATAAACTGCAAAATTTTGACGTTGAAACGGACGAGGATTTGGTCCTTTTTCGTGGACACTAAACCGGCTTAACCGTACAATTGAGTCTTAGCGCATTGATGAATTGGTCGGCGACTTTCGGGTCCGTCCGGCGCATCACTGTGTGCGCGAAACAATAACATATCTGGTGCCAATCCGGTTGAAGAATAGTGAGGCAAAGAGAGGCTTCACGGGCACCGGGCAAGTGACTCTCTGGAGGATGTCGAGTGGATAAACCTGCTGTCTTAGCGCTTGCAGACGGCACAGTTTTTCGCGGCCGTTCAGTTGGTGCCGATGGGAAAACTGTGGGAGAGGTGGTTTTCAATACTGCGATGACGGGGTATCAGGAGATTTTGACCGATCCCTCGTACGCTCAGCAGATGGTGACTCTGACGTACCCTCATATCGGTAACACCGGAACGAATGCGGCTGATGCCGAGTCTGATGCCGTTCACGCGGCGGGTTTGATTATTCGCGACTTGCCGCTGGTGGCTTCCAACTTTCGTTCGGAGCAAAGTCTTGCCGATTACCTCGTTGCCCATAATACGGTGTGTATATCAGACATCGACACGCGCAAGCTGACGCGCATCATTCGTGAAAAGGGTGCGCAGGCCGGTTGTATCTTGACGGGCGATGCAGTCGATGAGGCGGCAGCTATTGCTGAGGCTCAGTCATTTCCGGGACTTAAAGGGATGGACCTGGCCAAGGTGGTAACAACTAACGGCAGTTACGAGTGGACAGAACCCACCTGGCAGCTGGGCGTGGCTTCGCCCGCAAGGCCCGATCCAAAGTATCACGTCGTGGCACTCGATTTTGGTGTCAAACGCAACATCCTTCGAATCCTCGTTGATCTTGGTTGTCGTGTGACCGTTATGCCAGCTAAGAGCTCTTACGACGACGTCATGGCCCATAATCCAGATGGCGTTTTCCTGTCTAATGGACCAGGAGATCCTGAGCCCTGTGATTACGCAATTGATCTGGCTCAGAAGGTGATGGCCTCGGGCCTACCCCTCTTTGGCATCTGCCTCGGGCACCAGATTTTGGCGTTGGCCAGTGGCGCCCNCACTGAGAAAATGAGTCACGGTCACCACGGAGCGAACCATCCGGTTCAAGACCTAGCCNACAAGACCGTAATGGTGACCAGCCAGAATCATGGGTTCACGGTTTCGGATGCAGATCTGCCTGAGAACCTGGTCGTTACTCACCGCTCACTGTTTGACGGCACGGTTCAGGGGATCCGTCGAACGGATACGCCGGCTTACAGTTTTCAAGGTCATCCCGAAGCGAGCCCGGGGCCGCACGATGCAAAGTATTTGTTTGACGCCTTCATAGAGGCAATGACCGCTGCAGTCTCTCAGGGAGGAGCCGCCTAATGCCAAGACGATCCGANATTGAGAGTATTTTGATCCTAGGCGCAGGCCCCATTGTGATTGGCCAGGCCTGCGAGTTTGACTACTCGGGCGCTCAAGCGTGTAAGGCCCTCCGTGAAGAGGGCTACCGNGTGATCTTGGTGAACTCTAATCCGGCCACGATCATGACGGATCCGGCTATGGCTGATTCGACCTATATCGAGCCGGTGGAATGGCAGACCGTTGCGAAGATTATCGAGAAAGAGCGACCTTGCGCGCTGCTGCCGACCATGGGTGGCCAGACTGCGTTGAATTGTGCTCTGAAACTCGATGCCGAGGGTGTTCTTGCTAAATACGGTGTCGAAATGATCGGTGCGACTCAAGAGGCGATCGATAAAGCCGAGGATCGCGAGAAGTTTGATATNGCGATGAAAAAGATNGGCTTGGAAACGCCTCGCGCCGAAATTGCCCATACGCTTGAGGAAGCNTTTGGTGTACTGGAAAAGGTAGGTTTTCCCTGCATCATCCGTCCATCGTTCACGATGGGTGGCTCGGGGGGCGGTATTGCCTATAACCGCGTCGAGTTCGAAACCATCTGCAAGCGAGGTCTTGAGCTGTCNCCAACCAATGAGCTTCTGATTGACGAGTCGCTTATTGGGTGGAAAGAGTTTGAGATGGAGGTGGTGCGAGATAAGAATGACAACTGCATCATTGTCTGCTCCATCGAGAATCTCGATGCTATGGGTGTCCACACCGGTGACTCGATCACGGTTGCGCCCGCGCAGACGCTAACCGATAAAGAATACCAGCTCATGCGAAACGCCTCGCTCGCGGTTCTGCGAGAAATTGGCGTTGAGACGGGGGGGTCAAATGTGCAGTTCGGGCAATGCCCCGATACGGGCCGTATTGTCGTTATCGAGATGAATCCTCGTGTATCGCGATCATCGGCCTTGGCATCGAAAGCGACGGGCTTTCCGATTGCTAAGGTCGCGGCCAAGCTCGCGGTCGGCTACACCCTTGATGAGCTGGCGAACGACATTACCGGTGGCGTGACACCGGCCTCATTCGAGCCCTCTATTGACTACGTCGTGACAAAAGTTCCGCGTTTTGCATTTGANAAATTTGCGACAGCGGATGCCAGGCTCACCACGCAAATGAAGTCTGTNGGTGAGGTTATGGCCATTGGTCGTACGTTCCAGGAATCCGTTCAAAAAGCATTGCGCGGTTTGGAAGTGGGCTCCGCTGGCTTCGAGCCCCAAATATCAGTGACTGACGATGATTCTCGTGCAGAGTTAGTGAAGCAGTTAACCCATCCGGGCGCCGACCGAATCTGGTATCTCGCAGATGCCTTCAGAGCCGGGTTTGAACTGGAGGAGATTTATGGCTACTCCGGCGTGGATCCCTGGTTCCTCGTACAGATTCAGGACATCGTGCGCCTTGAAGGAGCGCTCGAGGGTCGATCGGTAACTGAACTCGGGTATGCAGAGCTTCGCAATCTGAAGCGCAAAGGATTTTCTGATAAGCGAATCGCCACTGTCATGGGTGCGCCTGAGGCTTCCGTAAGGGCCCATCGTCACGCGATGGATTTACGACCGGTTTACAAGCGCGTTGATACCTGTGCGGCAGAATTTTCGTCCGCGACGGCCTATATGTACTCGACCTACGAAGAGGAGTGCGAGGCCACTCCAAGCGATAAAGAAAAAATCATCGTGCTTGGCGGCGGTCCCAACCGTATTGGTCAGGGTATCGAGTTTGACTATTGCTGCGTCCACGCGGCACAGGCTATGGCTGAGGATGGTTACGAAACGATCATGGTCAACTGTAACCCGGAGACCGTGTCGACCGACTACGATACGTCAGATCGGTTGTTCTTCGAGCCAGTGACGCTCGAGGATGTACTGGAAATTGTGGATCTAGAGAAACCCAAGGGTGTCATTGTGCAGTTTGGTGGCCAGACCCCATTGAAGCTGGCGCGTGAACTCGAGTCAGCTGGCGTTCCCATCATTGGGACGACGCCCGACCAGATTGATCGGGCAGAAGACCGGGAGCGATTCCAGCAGATGATACAGACGCTTGGCTTGCTTCAGCCGGCAAATACGACGGTCCGCAGTGTTGGCGAAGCCGTGGCAGCGGCTCGAGAAATCGGTTATCCGCTGGTGGTTAGGCCGTCCTATGTCTTAGGCGGTAGAGCGATGGAGATTGTCTATCGCGAGGACGACCTGCTCAGGTATATGCGCGATGCGGTTCAGGTGTCTGATGACTCACCCGTGTTGCTCGATTCGTTCTTGAGTGCCGCAATCGAGGTCGACATTGATGCGGTGTCTGATGGGGAAAATGTTGTCATCGGATCGATTATGCAGCACATCGAGCAGGCCGGGATTCACTCTGGCGACTCTGCGTGCTCATTGCCGCCCTATAGCTTGCCCGCTGATGTGCAAGACGATATGCGCGATATGGTGAAAGCCATGGCCGTGGCGCTTGAGGTGAAGGGGCTCATGAACGTTCAGTTGGCATGGCAGGACGATCAGATTTATGTGATCGAAGTGAATCCACGAGCCTCCAGAACCGTACCCTTCGTATCAAAAGCAATTGGTGTGTCGCTAGCGAAAATTGCGGCGCGGTGTATGGCAGGCCAGAGCTTGAAGTCACAAGGGTTTACGGCCGAAGTGGTGCCTAGCTACTTCAGCGTCAAAGAGGCGGTACTGCCGTTTAACAAATTCCCCGGGATTGATCCGATATTGGGTCCGGAGATGAAGTCCACCGGTGAAGTCATGGGTACGGGGCCGACGTTTGCGGATGCGTTCGCTAAGGCACAGCTGGGCGCTGGCGATGTGACCCCTCAGTCTGGCCTTGCCTTATTGAGTGTGCGCGATGCTGACAAGGCGGCCGCGGTTGAGGTTGCCAAGCGACTCGTCGAAACCGGATTTACGCTTGCGGCGACCAAGGGTACGGCAAAGGCTTTAGAGCAGGCGGGTCTCCAGGTGCGTTCGGTTAATAAGGTGGCGGAAGGGCGCCCCCACATTGTAGATTTGATCAAGAACGACGAAGCATCGTTAATCATCAACACGACTGAGGGACGAACCGCTATCTTAGATTCAGCGTCTATTAGAGCGAGTGCCGAGCAGCATCAGGTGTTCTACACTACGACGTTGGCGGCAGCCGAAGCCATTTGCATGTCAATGGAACAGGAGCCTGATGGGCAGGTTCGCAGGTTGCAGGATCTCCATGTGAGTTTGGTAAATGAATAAAGTTCCAATGACTGTTGCAGGCGAAGCCGCGCTCCGGGAGGAGCTCGAACGCCTAAAAAAGGTGGACCGCCCAAGAATCGTGGCGGCGATCGCCGAGGCGAGGGAGCACGGTGACCTTAAAGAAAACGCCGAGTACCACGCAGCGCGAGAACAGCAGAGTTTTGCCGAGGGCCGAATCAAGGAGCTCGAATACAAGCTGTCAAACTCGCAAGTCATTGATATCACGACACTGACTCACACGGGACGTGTGCTCTTCGGTGCCACTGTTGACTTGATCAACATAGATGATGACACCGAGGTCACTTACCGCATTGTCGGTGAGGATGAGGCGGACGTGAAACAGAATATGATTTCGGTCAGCTCGCCTATCGCGCGTGCTTTGGTTGGTAAGTCAGAAGGTGATGAAGTCGTCGTCAAAGCACCGGGTGGCGATATCTACTACGAGATCGATAAGGTGCGTCACGTCTAGTTGTGATGTGATCAGTTCACGGCTGTGTCAATGACCGCTCAATCAACTGTTTCTAGGCCGCTTTGGCAACTCGCAGTCGGTGAGTCCAGTCAAATAACCGCGATTGAAGCCAATACGTTAGGAAACGCGGCTCAGCGATTGATCGACATTGGTTTTCGAGAAGGCCAGAGGGTGACCTGTCTGATGCGGCCCGGTTTTGGTGCCCCCCNTGTATACGCTGTGGGCGGTGCCACTTACAGCCTGGATCAGCGGACGGCGANTGTTGTCTTTGTTTCTCCAGAGTCCAGCGCATGACTAACGTCTTATTGGTGGGTGCGCCAAACTCAGGAAAAAGCGCACTTTTCAATCGACTTACGGGTCTCAAGCACAAGGTCGCCAACTACCCAGGGATCACCATCGATGTGGGTACGGGGAGTTTGCTCTCCAATCCTGAGGTAACACTCTGGGACTTTCCCGGCACGTACTCACTGAATCCGGTATCCGAGGAAGAGCAGATTGCGATTAACAGTCTGCGCTCTGCGCTACGTGACCCGCAGGATGTGTTGGTGGCCATGGTTCTTGACGCCACTCGACTGGAAAAAGGTCTAACCTATTGCCTACAAGTAGCGCGAGAAGCGGCTGTTGCCGGTAAGTCATTCGTCGTCCTGCTCAACATGATGGATCTTATCGAGACCGATGGTCTCGATCTCGATGTGTCAGGTCTGAGTGCCGCACTGGGTGTCCCCGTGCACCCCGTCAGCGCGCGCACCGGTGCGGGTATTGCCGAGGCCGAGCGGGCAATACAAACGCGAGAGCTGGGTGTGGCTCCTTGGGCAGACAGTCCCGATGCGTTAATTACGGGAACGGCTCAGCAAATAGGGGAGCGATATGCCCCCAAGGGCGATCTTCTCGTTCGCCGACAGGCCCGGCTGGATCAGTGGCTGTTGGGTACTGTTTCAGGCGGGCTAGCATTTGTCATCATCATGACGTTGTTCTTCCAGGCAATCTTTACTTGGGCTGCCCCGCTCATGGACGGCGTCGAGGCGTTGGTGATCGCCATGGGCTCGGTAGTAGCGTCCCTTATGCCCGATGGAGTAATTGCGGACTTTGTGAACGACGCGATTTTCGGTGGACTGGGTGCCTTTCTTGTTTTTGTACCGTTGGTGTTCATTTTGACCCTCATCGTTGGTGCACTTGAGGGCTCAGGTTACCTAGCTCGCGCCGCGCTGATTTGTCATCGGCCCTTGAGCGTCTTTGGCCTCTCAGGAAAAAGCTTTGTGCCATTACTGTCTGGCGTTGCTTGCGCGATTCCGGCCATTTACGCTGCGCGCACCATGTCATCGATGCAAGAGCGATTACTCACCTACGTGGCTATTCCACTGATGCCCTGTTCGGCAAGGCTACCCGTCTATGCACTTCTCATTGCTATTTTGATCCCCAACGAGACCGCGTTAGGTGGGCTCATTGGTTGGCAGGGTCTGGCAATGTCAGTGATTTATTTTTTTGGTATCTCTACGGCGCTAATCGTTGCTGCTGTTGCGAGTCGTATGGGAGGCGAGGGTCAGGGCGATACGCCTTTTATCCTGGAATTGCCTGCTTATCGATGGCCTGCGGGTCGAACCATTTTTAGTGCTGCCCTGAATCGCGCCGGGCACTTTGTTCGTAAGGCAGGCAGTGTCATTTTCGCTGTGACTGTTGTCGTCTGGTTTCTCGGCTACTTCCCAAACGGTGGCGAAGACCTAGGTGGCTCTTGGCTAGCGGCGATCGGGCGTTTCATTGAGCCGGTGTTTACGCCATTGGGCCTAGACTGGCGATACGGCGTAGCGATCATTGCCTCGTTTCTGGCCCGCGAGGTATTTGTTGGAACTCTGGGCACGATCTTTGGCATTGAAAGTGCCGACGAAGATCCTGCGCCACTGGCCGATCAAATTGCCGCATCGGGACTGAGTATCGCCTCGGGGGCAGCATTGGTGGTGTTCTTTACGATTGCCCTTCAGTGCGTATCCACCGTGGCCCTGCTTGCGAGAGAGGCAAAATCTGCTCGATTTGCCGTGACACTGATGGCGGGTTATCTGGTGCTGGCATGGCTTGCTGCCCTGATGGTTTATACCCTGGCTGGTGTGCTGTTGAGCTAGATATAGCTAGTCCCTACTGCGTTGGAATAGCGCTAACTCGGTCAATAGTAGCTGCGCTGCCATGCGAATCACGATTGAGTGATGATGCTGGCGCAAGGCCTCAACCCCCGTGCCAATTTCCTCTTGCAGCCGTTGCACGTCGTCAATGTCCAATCCGCTGGGTAGGTTGACGGTAAATGAGAAATCCGATTCGTCCTTGAGCTCTCCATAGACCTTGGTTAGGAGCTCTGTAGCGTGAGCAATGAGAACATCGTCAGCCCCTTTGTCTCTCAGTAACGAACTAAGTTGATCTGTCAGATAGGTGTAGGCTTGTTTTTCGCGACCAGGAAATTCGAGAATATTGGACATCAGAGAGGTCTTTGCAGGTTTGATTTCCTTGGATCGGCGTTTGGGGAGTGACGCAACAAAGTCGCCGTGTGTCCAATTTTCTGAACCAATTCGGCACTGCACAGACCCACCAATTGCTCGATCACGGCATCTCGGGATTCACGATCGCCCATGTTTACTCTGATCTTCACAAGCTCGTGGTCGGTAAGTGCACGATCTAGCTCGGTTTCGATTCCACTGGTTAAACCCTGTCCACCGACGGTTACAATAGGGTGAAGTTTGTGTGCAATCGCGCGGTACTGTTTTAGCAATCGGTTTTCCAAGGTCGGGCTCTCTCGGGTACGGTTTGTGGATGAAGGATTGCTATTCTAGCGGGCATTGTTTCAGGAGTCCTTAAAAATGGCGAAGAAGCGCGGGTCGAGCAAGGCGTGGCTGAAAGAACATCGAGACGATGTTTATGTGCAGCGTGCACAAGCGGATGGTTATCGCTCACGAGCGTGCTACAAACTACTCGAACTGAATGAAAAGGATCGTTTCATCAAGCCTGGAATGACGGTGGTTGATTTGGGCAGTGCGCCCGGTGGGTGGTCGCAGGTAGCAGCTCAACTGGTGGGTCACAAGGGGCGCGTCATCGCCAGTGATATTTTACCGATGGATGCCATTGCTGGGGTCGATTTCATAGAGGGTGACTTTACCGAGCAGTCGGTTTTCGATGAGATTCAAGCGGTTATTGGCTCCGATCAACCTGACATTGTGTTATCTGATATGGCGCCCAATATGAGCGGTATCGTCGATGTCGACCAGCCCAAGGCCATGTATCTGGTGGAACTCGCGCTTGATTTGGCGGTACAGATGCTTCCAAAAGGTGGCGTATTTGCGGCAAAAGTATTCCACGGTGAAGGCTTTGATGACTGGCTTAAATCGGTTCGCACCAGCTTTCAGTCGGTTAACAGCCGCAAGCCAGCAGCGTCCCGACCTCGTTCTAAGGAGGTCTATGTAGTTGCCAAAGGGTTCAAAGGTTAGACCCAGTTACGGAAATTTCCCGTAAATCCTTGAAATAGTGCCTTGGCGTCTCCATGTCATTTAAGTGCGCGTCTGATGAATACCCCGCTATACTGGTGGGCCGATAGACGCCTAGGTCAGTCCGGAGGATAGTGATTTGAACAATATGGCGAAGAATATGTTGTTGTGGTTAGCGATAGCGGCTGTATTGCTGTCGGTATTCAACAACTTCGGTACCCAGGGACAGAAAGAGCAACTGGGTTACTCGGCCTTTATTCAAGAGGTTCAGAACAATCGTCTGTCCAAGGTGGTTGTCGATGGATTGACGATTTCGGCAGAGCGGACTGATGGCTCCAGTTTTGAAACCATTCGACCCATGGTCGAGGACCCGAAGCTGATGGATGACCTCCTTGCCCACAATGTGGTGGTTGAGGGTAAGCAACCGGAGCAGCAATCGGTGTGGACTCAGTTGTTGGTTGCCAGTTTCCCTATTTTGCTGATTCTCGCTGTCTTTATGTTCTTCATGCGCCAGATGCAAGGTGGTGGCGGTGGCCGTGGCGGCCCAATGAGCTTTGGCAAGAGCAAGGCAAAGCTGCTGGGCGAAGATCAGATTACGACAACGTTTGCGGACGTCGCTGGTGTCGACGAAGCCAAGGAAGACGTTCAGGAGCTTGTTGAATTCTTGCGCGATCCCAGCCGCTTTCAAAAGCTGGGCGGACGCATACCACGCGGCGTCCTTATGGTGGGGCAGCCTGGTACGGGTAAAACCCTACTCGCTAAAGCCATTGCGGGTGAGGCCAAAGTACCGTTCTTCTCCATTTCAGGATCGGACTTCGTTGAAATGTTCGTTGGCGTGGGCGCGTCGCGCGTTCGCGACATGTTTGATCAGGCGAAAAAACAGTCTCCATGCATTATTTTCATTGATGAGATCGATGCGGTCGGTCGTCACCGTGGTGCTGGTCTTGGCGGTGGTCACGATGAGCGTGAGCAGACCTTGAACCAGCTGCTAGTTGAGATGGATGGCTTCGGTGGAAACGACGGTGTCATCGTCATTGCGGCGACTAACCGTCCAGATGTACTCGATCCAGCTTTACTCCGTCCCGGCCGTTTCGACCGTCAGGTCACTGTGGGACTTCCTGATATCCGAGGTAGAGAGCAAATCCTCAAGGTGCACATGCGTAAAGTACCGCTCGCAGAAAACGTTGAAGCCTCAAAAATTGCGCGAGGTACGCCGGGCTTCTCCGGGGCAGACCTAGCCAACCTGGTGAACGAAGCCGCGCTATTTGCAGCGCGAGCGGGCGTGCGAAGCGTCGGAATGCAACAGTTTGAGCTNGCTAAGGACAAGATCATGATGGGTGCTGAGCGCCGCTCTATGGTGATGTCCGAGAAAGAGAAGCTCAATACAGCGTATCACGAGGCAGGGCACGCNATTGTGGGGCGTCTCATGCCCGAGCACGACCCAGTTTACAAAGTATCCATTATTCCACGTGGCCGGGCATTGGGTGTCACCATGTTCCTGCCNGAGGAAGATCGGTACAGCCATACCCGGCGCCATATCGTGAGCCAGATTACGAGTTTGTTCGGTGGTCGTGTGGCTGAGGAGATGACCTTGGGCAAAGAGGGCATTACCACGGGAGCCTCCAACGATATTCAGCGTGCGACTGANATAGCCCGCAACATGGTGACCAAGTGGGGTCTCTCGGATGCCATGGGTCCATTGATGTATGANGAGGGTGGCGAAGAGGTTTTCTTGGGTCGAAGTGCTGCGCAACCGTCTAAAGCAATGTCAGACGAGACAGCGCTGGCCATTGATAAAGAGGTTCGNTCCATCATAGACGAGTGCTACGAGAAAGCGCGTAACCTGCTCGAAGAGCACCGTAGCAAGATGGATATGATGGCTGAGGCCTTGATGCAATATGAGACCATCGACGCTGAACAAATTGACGCGATCATGGAAGGCCGCAAACCCAATCCACCCTCTGACTGGTCCGATGGCCCNTCTGACTCGCCGTCAGATCCGGAAGCGTCATCTCCGAATGACGATGCCATGGGCGATCCTGTCACTCACTGAGAAACATGTCAGTGACTCTCCAGTGTGGACAGCGATCATTATCGCTGAACACACCGCAAATTATGGGCGTCCTGAACGTGACGCCCGATTCATTTTCCGACGGTGGTCAGCTTCTTTCTCGCACNGNAATTCNTAACGATCAACTNCTTGAGCGAGCAGTTCAGATGGTTGANGATGGCGCATCCATCCTAGATATCGGGGGNGAGTCGACCCGTCCCGGAGCCGCACCCGTTTCANCACAGGAAGAGCTCGATCGAGTCATGGGCGCNGTGGAGCTCATTGCCCCTCGGCTTGATGTCATCTTGTCGATCGATACCAGTACGCCAGAGGTCATGCGAGAGGNGGCAATGGCAGGCGCAGGCTTGCTCAACGATGTTCGCGCATTTTCGAGAGACGGCGCTATGGCCGCTGCCGTGGCTTCCCGATTACCTGTTTCGTTGATGCACATGTCCGATGAGCCAGATCGCATGCAACAGCAAACGGATTACGGTGACGTGGTCACCGANGTGAAGGCATTTCTTGAGCATCGCATAGCAGCCTGTCTCACNGCGGGCATTGCTCAGGATCAGATAGTGATTGATCCCGGTTTNGGNTTTGGCAAAACGGTNGCGCAAAANTATCAAATGTTACGAAAGCTTGGGGAATTTGCCTCATTTGATCTGCCGATCTTGGTNGGTGTCTCGCGAAAGTCTATGATCGGCGCAATTACAGGGCGCCCCGCTTCTGAGCGAGTGGTTCCCAGTGCTGTACTTGCGGTGATGGCGGCTCAACGGGGAGCGTCTGTNGTTCGAGTACATGACGTGGCTGAAACAGCCGATGCTTTGGGCGTCTGGCAGGCGACGGAGGGGGAATTGTGAGTCGTAAATATTTTGGTACGGATGGTATACGCGGGCGCGTCGGTGATGCACCTGTGACACCCGATTTTATGTTGAAACTGGGTTGGGCGACGGGCAAGGTCTTCGCCAGTGAAGACGGCAGCAAGCCAACGGTCGTCATTGGTAAAGACACGCGAGTATCGGGTTATATGCTCGAGTCAGCACTGCAAGCGGGGCTGGTGGCCGCCGGTGCTAACGTCAAACTCCTGGGTCCACTGCCGACACCCGGAATCGCCTTACTGACGCGGACACAGAACGCGGATGCTGGCATTGTCATCAGCGCATCCCANAACCCGTANTTCGATAACGGAATCAAGTTTTTCAANGGCCAGGGTAGCAAGCTGTCGGATGAGCTGGAGCTTCAGATCGAGGCCATGATTGATAGTCCAATGGAGACTGTTGATTCAGAGCAGCTNGGTAAAGCCAGTCGTATTGTGGATGCGGCGGGTCGTTACGTCGAATACTGCAAGTCAACCTTCCCTGATGACCTCAGCCTAAAGGGCATGAAGCTGGTGATTGATTGTGCTCACGGCGCAACCTATCACATTGCACCCGCGGTCTTTGAAGAGTTGGGCGCGACCACGGTCGTCATCGGGGCAACACCTGATGGCTACAATATCAATGATGGTGTCGGTTCCACNGAGCCCGCTGCACTGCAGGCAAAGGTGCTCGAAGAGGGTGCGGANATCGGTATTGCCTTTGACGGTGATGGTGACCGGCTACAAATGGTCAATGCGAAGGGCGAATTACTAACGGGCGACGACGTGCTCTACGTGCTTGCCATGCACCGTCTTGCCAGCGGCGATTCTGATGCCGGNATCGTNGGTACGCTCATGACCAATATGGGGCTGGAANTAGCGCTCGAGGCGGGNGGCCTGCGACTAGCANGGGCTAANGTGGGCGACCGCTATGTAAAAGAACTGATGGTCGCGGAAGGCTGGAGCCTNGGTGGTGAGTCGTCNGGGCATATTATATGTGGTGATTTGAGTACCACAGGAGACGGCGTTATTGCTGCGCTGCAGGTACTGGCTGCGGTCAGGGCCTCGGGAAAAACCCTNGACGCNCTCGCCTCCGGCTTCAACCCTTTGCCACAGGTATTGGTCAATGTGCGTATCAGCAAGGGGTTTGATCTGACGGCGCACCCAACTATTGGTGAAGCCTGCCGCCGTGTGGAATCTGAGCTCGAGGGAAGAGGGCGTTTACTGCTGCGACCTTCGGGAACGGAACCTGTTATTCGTGTCATGGTTGAAGGGGATAACAGCGTCGCTATTGATGCGTTAGCCGGTCAGGTGGCCGAGGCCATCAGGCAGGCTGCATAGCAAGATTAGCCTTGCCCCAGGGGCAGCTCTTGGGTAGACTCGCGCACCCTTGGTAATGACGTTGCTCGGTGCATAAACGTCAATTTCGGAGAGACACGTGAATCAAGTTATNTTGGTTGTCCANCTGCTGGTAGCGCTTGCGATCATCGGCCTCATTTTGCTGCAACGCGGCAAGGGTGCTGATATGGGTGCATCGTTCGGTGGTGGCGCGTCACAGACGGTCTTTGGCTCGTCAGGTGGTGGTAACGTGCTGACGTCTGCGACCGGTTGGTTATCGGCACTTTTCTTTGCGACAAGCTTTGGTCTCGCCATGATTGCAGACCAGCAGTATGCAGATACCGACGACCTTGGTTTTGAGGTTCCGCTCGAATCCATCGAAGCAGCACCTTTGGTTCCTGCAGGTGATCTACCGCTTGCTGATGAGCCTAGCGAGAATTCTGGCGCAGACGATCTCCCGATCGACTAAAGCCAACACAGATTGCGGAAGTGGTGGAATTGGTAGACACGCTATCTTGAGGGGGTAGTGGCCTATGGCTGTGGGGGTTCAAGTCCCCCCTTCCGCACCATCTTGAAGGGGAACAATGACGCTAAGTTGTTGTTCCCCTTTGCGTTTTGGTTTCATGGCTGCAGGTTTTCATAGTGGACTGATAAGCCTGTCTGAATTGAAGCTTGAGTACGCGAAGGCATACCGTAATGCTTATGGTGAACGCATGACAGAAGCTCAGTCGCGACAGCTGGAAAGGAGGCTTACTAAGTTATGTCAGATGGATTGACGCCAGAGCAAAGCCCTTCACTGAACAATGTAATTACACGTGTTAAGGGTATGTCCTCAAAACAAGTATTCTCCGTGATATTAGCGGTGCTGGCTGTTGCCGCCTTGTTTGCCGAGTTTCCTTATGGGAGCTTTTTGCTCATTCTGAGTATGTTGTTGCTTGCTAAGCCGAGGGTCGGTGCAGTTATTTTTCTAATATCGGTCATCGGCCTTTATGCGACATCCGCTGGATTTTACGAATTTGTGGAGTCCAACGAGGCTGATTCACTTAACTGTGATGTAGAAAATTGGGAGGAAA
>NZIH01000013.1 GCA_002691565.1 Halieaceae bacterium | reverse complement strand
CCAGCAATGAAAGCGGTACGGTTGTGGCCATGGTCATGCTAACCGCACTTCCTAAGCCGTTTCTCAGGAAACGTCGCCGGTTCATCATAGTGTATTCCTCTCAGCTACTGCCTGATCGGGCGAGGTCAGAGCGAGATATAAGACCAGTTTTACTCGATCTGTAGGCGTGGAACCCGCTGCCTCATCGAAGGCGCCTGAAATGACAGAGCGCGTATGTTCACTCGTGGTCCCAGCAAAAAATAAACGTTCTATGCGCAGCAGTAGCTCTTCCTTGTTATCCGCCAGACTAACCATCGAGGCTAGATCCAGTCGCATTTCGGGTAGTTGCGAATGATTGTGCATCGGCCGATCGCTGTAGAGGACTTGAGCCATCAAGTTGGTTANGCCCACAATCGTATCCTCCGTCGTAATCTGCATTTCAGGCGAGATCAANCCTTGCCCACCCTGCGGACGATANAACGGCGAATAAAAATTGAAGACNCTGGGGGCNGTTAAAACCATCTGCCCNGTGGCGTTCTNNANAAANAAGCCAGTAACCCCAATGTCACTTCCTTCNGAGGGCATGGCGTTGAGCGCCCGGTTAGCCGCGAGGAACCGCCTAAAAGGCTCTCTGACTCGAGAGGCATTGGCTACCTCGGGGTCGGTGAGGATGGCGCGNATCACTGCCTGCATATCACCCCGTACGCCATCGCCATTGTCGGCAAAGACCGCTGAAATTCGACTGACGTACTCGGGTGATGGGTTTGAAGAGACCAGTCGCTGAATCAATTGCTTGCCAACGAACGGGCCTACATTCGGGTGATTAAATAGGTTATCAACCGCGTCATCGATGTCCTGGATTCCTGTCTGTCCATCGGGGACCACGAATCCGTTGAGCAAGTATTTTTCACCAGGCTCATGGAAGTTATCGAACATCACCATGGGGGTGTGGAGCACGGCTCTGTTGCGCCCGAACTGCGGCTCTAGTCCATCCGCACCCGCATAGGCGAGGCCTGTAAATATCTTGGAGAACTCACGAATATCAGTATTGTCGTAGGTGGGGATGGGGCGGCCATCTGCATCCAATTTCCGTGTACCGTCCGCATTTAGCTCGTAGAGACCGATGGTGAAGAGCTGCATGACCTCACGGGCGTAATTCTCGTCGGGGAAGGTATTGGCATTAGGGTCCGTCTTCGCATTGTTGACGTGGCTTAGATAAAACCCCATGGCCGGATGCAGTGTGACGGCTCGCAACAAGTCCCTGTAGTTGCCAAAACTGTGAACTAGCAAGGTGTCATAGTAGTTGGAGAGTCCCAGTGGGTTATTTCCCAAGACGCCCGTCTGCGAGACGACAAACAGCTGAGTGAGGGCATAGGCCGTCACTTGTCTCAGCTGGTCAGGTGCGGTTAGCGCGTTTTCGAAGAAGGCAAAGCGCCGAAATAAACCAATAGGGATCGGACTGTCTTGGTTATTAAATCCATACTGCGCGCCATAACGTCGAACGATCGGTTCGTGCAGGCTAATGGGCATCGAAAACTGCTGATCAAGCCATGCATCAACGCCACTCTCTGCCACCGATTCAACGTCGCTGTAGCGGGCGCCGAATGTACCAGTGTCGAGAATAAGCGCTGCATCTCGGTAGTCCTCAGCTGTCGGCTCGCTCGGCCCCGTTGATCCGCCACCCCCACTGCCACCACCGGAGCCTGGGGGGTCGACAGGTGGGCTGCCGCCACCTCCGCCACCACAAGCCGTTAGCAACGCGAGGAGCGCCAATGCAACCAGGGAATGTTTCATGGGAGCAACCCTCTCTTTACTGCCCGTAATGTCTGTCTTACGGCGGCCCGCGCTATACCCGTCGGTCTAACTCGCACGGCCTCTGTGACGCAAGATTTTCGATGACACCTTGCGAGTCTGTTGAGAATGCCAAACCTGTCGTAATTTACCTCAATCACGCCGCATGTGAAGGCAAGCTAAACGATAAACGAACAGCTCTGTCTCTAAATTCCCTCGCTCACCACTCATCTCCATGTCAGACACGTATACTATCGGGCAGCTTTTAGTTGATGGTGTATCGATTGTCAGCTAATCACCAAAACAACAGCCAATTAAACAGTGGGATCGGGTATGAGCAGAGAATTTGATGTCATCATCTATGGAGCAAGTGGTTTTACCGGCCGCCTAGTCGCCGAGTACATGGGTAAAACCTATGGCGATAGCGCTAACTGGGCCATGGCGGGTCGAAATGAGGCGAAACTCGCGGAAGTAAGAGATTTGGTTGGCGCGCCCAGTACGACACCACTCGTGACTGCCGATGCCAGTGACCCTGAGTCACTGCGCGCGATGGTTAAGCGGACGCAATGCATCTGCACGACGGTTGGACCCTACCAACTCTACGGCTCCGAACTCGTCAGACTCTGCGCTGAAGAGGGTACACACTACGTTGACTTATCGGGTGAGCCAGGCTGGATGCACGAGATGATCACAGCGCATCAGGCGGCTGCGGAGGCCTCTGGTGCTCGCATCGTTCACAGCTGTGGATTTGACTCCATTCCCTTCGACCTGGGTGTCTATTTCCTCCAGAAAGCTGCGATTGCNCAGACGGGCAAGCCCATGCCNCGGGTGCGNGGTCGGGTCCGCGCCATGAATGGCGAGTTCTCTGGAGGCACCGCGGCGTCATTGGGTGCCACTATGGCTGCACTCAAAACCAATCCGGGTCTCATCAAGATACTGGCAAATCCGTTCTCGCTCGCTAATGGCTTCCAAGGCCCTGAACAGCCATCCGATGCNAAACCGTATGACGACGAGGTCGTGGGTTCATGGGTTGCACCGTTCATCATGGCACCCATCAACACCAAGAANGTTCATCGCTCCAATGCCATGCTGAACCACCTCTACGGTGAAGATTTCCAGTATGACGAAATGATGGTGACCGGACCGGGCGAGCAGGGAGCGGCAGTAGCCAAGNTGGTGGCGAGCAGCAACCCTTTGGAGGGTGATGACGTCCCTAAGCCAGGTGAAGGCCCCTCCAAGGAGAGCCGAGAGGCGGGTCACTATGACGTNCTNTTCGTGGGTACNAACGAACAGGGACAGCGCATCGAAGCGACGGTCACCGGCGACATGGACCCTGGTTATGGCTCAACGTCTAAGATGATTGCCGAGAGCGCGCTATGCATNGTTCACGACTGTGCAGGCTTACCGGGTGGTGTTTACACCCCGGCACCTGCGATGGGCGACAAGCTTATCGAGCGACTGGTTGCGAACGCGGGCCTCACTTTCGACCTTGGCGCCTAACGACCCCCTCTATAGCGGCCACCAAATAGGCGGTGCTGGGGTAAATCCTCAGCACTGCTCAGCACCAACAAGCCAGCGAGAATAGCCAGATTCTTGACGAAGTTCTGAGTCTCATGTGCCTGACTCACTCCCTCATACAGATTCCAAAAATCGTGCATACCGAGATTAATGACCAGCGTGAGTGCGGCCAACGCAAGCGCAACCTGCCCGACGCGAAGACCCAGCATTAACATCACCCCTCCTCCCACTTGGAGGACGATCGTAACCGGCAGCAAAACCTCTGGTAGCGGAATATTATGCAGCGACATGTAACCTAAAGTGTCAGCATAACCCGTGATTTTTGAGATCCCCGGCAAGANGAAATACAGCCCAAGTAAAAAGCGACCCAGTGTTACTGCAAATGTCATCTTACTCTCCAAAACCATCACATTGACTCCCATTAAACACCGCTTTACTGGCCAAAGACACCGCCGATCCGGTCATAAAAGGTTTAGCCAAAAAAAAGGCCGCTAAGCGGCCTTCTTCTGAACCTGACGCCGTTCAGACGAATGTGTCTCCGGCAGCCAGTTTTTCAGCAACAATCGCGGGCGCGGCAAACCGGTCGCCATAAGCCTCACTCAGCTCGTCGCAGCGATCGATGAAGTTNTGCAGTCCATAGGTATTCACAAACTGCAGGAGACCGCCTGTCCAGGCTGGTGCGCCAATACCCATAATTGAGCCGATATTGCCATCTGCCACGCTGCGCAGAACACCGGTCTCAAGGCACTTTAGCGCCTCGATCACCTGCCGAAAGAGCAAGCGCTCTTTGATGTCCTGATCGGATATTTCCACGCCCTCACGACCATAGAGATCGGACAGACCTGACCAAACTTCTTTAGAGCCATCTGCGCCGTACTCGTAGAAACCGCCACCGTGATAACGACCGCCACGTCCGTNTTCACCCACCATGGTGTCAACAACACCCGCGGTAATAGAGCGATCNTCGCCATCAATGACAAGACCCATCTCTTTCCAGGTCTCTTGTGCCTTTCGTGACAACTCAAGACTCACNTCGTCGTAAACCGTCAGCGGACCTACCGGCATACCCACCGCTTTCCCAAGATTATCGATACGCACAGGCTTAACACCCTCGACAAGCATTCGTACGCCCTCATCGAGATACGTGCCAAAGGTGCGCGAGGTAAAGAATCCTAGGGAATCGTTGACAACGATCGGCGTTTTCTTGATCTGCTTCGTGAAATCAAAGGCTTTAGCCAGCGCGACATCACCGGTCTTCTCGCCCATGATGATCTCAACCAGCGGCATCTTGTCGACCGGAGAGAAGAAGTGGATGCCAATGAAGTTCTCAGCATGTTGACTGGCCTGCGCCAGCTGCGTGATGGGCAGTGTGGACGTATTTGAACCCCAGATACCNCCCTCGGCCAGACGCGGCTCGAGATCACGCGTCATCTGGTGCTTAAGTTTCATGTTTTCGAAGACGGCTTCAATAATCAGATCGCAACCATCGAGGTCGTCGTCTGATGCCGTTGGATGAATTAGCGATAGCACCTCAGTCATTTTCTCGGGCGTCATGCGGCCCCTATCAACACGCTTCTGCAATAAGGTCTCGGTATAGGCTTTCCCTTTCACGGCTGCCTCGAGACTGATGTCTTTCAATACAACCTCGATACCCACCATGGCCGATGANTANGCAATGCCCTGCCCCATCATTCCGGCTCCCAGTACGCCAACCTTTTCCGTCTTCTGCGGTGGCACATCCTTCGGACGAGAGGCACCCCCGTTAATCTTGTTCATTTGGAAGAAGAAGGTGTTAATCATATTTTTAGCCTGCGGCGTGAGCGCGAGCTCGGCCAGGCCGCGACTTTCAATGCGCATCGCCGTCTCAAAATCAACCGTCAGGGCCTGCACTGCCACATCAAAAATCTTCTCGGGGGCGGGNAGCAAACCACGGGTATTCTTGCGAATCATGGGCGCGCCCATGGTGACCATTTGCGCTACCTGTGGGTTGCGAATAGTGCCACCAGGGATTTTGTAGCCCTTTGTGTCCCAGGGCTGAGTGCGCGCAGTCTCGTCGTCCTTATTATCCAAAACCCACTGCTTTGCCGCTGCAACGAGTTCGTCCTTGCTGTCGACAACAGCATCGATCAGACCCGAGCCCAATGCCTTTTCGGGGGCCACACGCTTGCCCTCAACAATGTACTCGTTGGCAGCCATCAGTCCCATGAGATACACGGCTTTNACNTTGCCGCCGCCTCCGGGCAGCAAACCCAACGTCACNTCGGGAAAGCCGAGCTGAACGCTACGATGATTCCAGGCGATTCTGTGGTGGCAGCAGAGCGCGAGCTCGAGACCACCACCTAACGCTGCGCCGTTGATGGCGGCACAAACGGGAGCCGATAACTTCTCAATGCGCCGCATGGCCGCTTTCGTCGCGCACATGCCTTCAAAGAAATCCTCAACCGTATCCTCTGTCACGGCGCAAAGCATATTCAGATCGCCGCCAGCAAANAATGTGGACTTACCCGACGTCAGCACCACACCCGTTAAATCGGTTTCTGCTTCCAACTTATCCAACGTTGCCTCAAGCAGCGGGAGGAAGGCGTCGCTCATCGCATTTACAGGGCCGTCCATATCCATGGTGACGGTTACAATGTTGTTGCTGTCTTTGTCGTAATGAAAGCTCATTCTCTTATCACTCCTGATACCGCTTACACGCGCTCGATAATGGTTGAAATACCCATGCCACCGCCCACACACAACGACAGCATGGCGCGCTTGAGATCGCGTCGCTCGAGTTCATCGACCATCGCACTGACCAAACAGCCGCCAGTCGCACCCAGAGGGTGACCCATCGCGATGGCNCCGCCTACCACATTGGTANTGTCGTGGCTGATACCGAGGTCTTTCATGTAACGAAGTGCGACAGAAGCGAAGGCCTCATTGATCTCCCAAAGATCGATGTCATCGGGCGTCAGACCCGCCTTCTGNAGGCACTTCTTTGCCGCGGGCCCNGGGCCCGTGAGCATGATGATGGGGTCTGTGGATAGGACGGTCGTTGCTACGACACGCGCTCGAGGCGTCAATCCAAGGTCATTTCCAGCCTTCTCACTACCAATCAGCACGGCACTGGAACCGTCAACAATGCCGGATGAATTTCCCGGCGTATGGACATGTTCTACTTTGCTGTACTCGTTGTACTTGGCGAGGATGACGTCATCAAATCCCATTTGCCCAGGCATTTCGAACGAGGGCTTGAGTCGAGCGAGACCCTCCATCGTAGTATCTGGTTTGATGAAGTCGTCGCGCTCGAGAATGGTGATACCCGNGGCGTCCTTTACNGGAATCACGGACCGGTNGAACCATCCGCTATCACGCGCATGAGCTGCCCGGCGCTGAGACTCCATGGCGTAGGCGTCGACATCTTCACGGGTGTAGCCGTCAATGGTCGCAATCATGTCGGCACCGATNCCCTGAGGTACAAAGCCTGTCTTTANCGCAAATGCAGGGTCACTCGCCATGGCACCACCGTTTGAGCCCATGGGCACNCGNGACATGCANTCTATGCCNCCAGCCACGACAAGATCGTCCCAACCCGAGGCCACTTTCTGCGCCGCTGTATTGACGGCCTCCAGCCCAGACGCGCAGAAACGATCCAATTGAACACCCGGTACAGACTCGTCCCAGTCCGCATTTTGGACAATCATCTTGGTTATGTCTGAACCCTGNTCACCCACAGGTGTGACACAGCCCATGACCACGTCATCGACATAACTGGTATCCAAATCATGTCGAGACTGCAGGGCGCGCAACAAACCCGCCCCCAAATCAACGGGCTTTACCTCGTACAAGGTCCCATCTTTCTTCCCTTTACTTCGTGGTGTCCGAATGGCGTCATAAATATAGGCAGCGTGAGGCATTAGCGATCTCCGTGGGCCGGTCCATCCGGCTCGTGTTTGTTAGCGGACGATACAGTGCCAAATAAGCGACGAAAAATCGATGCCATACGANCAAAAAATTGAACTTTGAGTATGTTTTTTCATCTGTCGGGATGTTTCTCCGNGCGAAGAAAGTNGTCCATACCGNTATNNCACTTTTGACCAAGGGAATCGGNATTGAATACCTGAGAAAAGACTTGTGNCGNNGTGCCACATGCGCCGTAATGGTGCGCTATGGATAAGCGCACCCAATACCTACTCACAGCACCCGCACTACCGTTGCTTACCCAATTGTCCATCCCCAGCAGTGTGGCGTTTATCGTGCAATCGACGGTGAGCTTGACCGAGGTCTGGTATGTCGGGCAACTGGGAAGTACCCCGCTGGCGGCCATGGCTCTGGTCTTCCCGATGTTAATGCTAATGCAAATGCTGTCGGTGGGCGCTTTAGGCAACGCCGTATCATCGGCCATTGCGAGGGCCTTGGGCTCAGGGGATCAAGAGCGTGCAGAGCAACTCATGTGGCACGGGCTGATCTTGGCGGTGATAGGTCCCATCGTGCTACTCATTGCATTTTTAATTTCCGGGAAATTCTTCCTGTCTCTGCTGGGCGGAACGGGTGAGATTCTCGACCTCGCGTTTGCCTACAGCGCCATGTTGTTCGGTGGCAGTGTCACAATTTGGGTCATGGGCGTCGCAAGCTCAATTTTCCGAGGCTTGGGAGACATGCGTTATCCAGCGCGAATGATGATTGTCGGTTCGCTGATACAGGTTCCGCTCTCCGGTGCACTCGTATTGGGTTACTTCGGTGCACCAAAACTCGGGCTATTTGGTGCGGCGGTGTCAGTCATAATCACCAGTGCGGTGATGGCCGTCGTCATCCTACTGCGCCTAACGCGAGCAAAGCTGCCGGCTAACTTACGACTCGCACGTTTCACCCTCCAGCGACACCACTTTCACGATATTGGCCGCGTTGCGCTACCAGCCTCGCTGTCGCCTATTTCGACCGTCACCACTATTTTGGTACTGACGGGACTGGTGGGGCAATTCGGTGAGGAGGCGCTTGCTGGCTATGGCATTGGCTCACGTATTGAGTTCTTAATGTCATCCCTCATCTTTGGCATTGGCGCGACCATGACATCACTGGTGGGCATGAGCATTGGCGCCAGGAACGCCGATCGCGCCGAAGAAATTGGCTGGACCGGCGCAGGTATGTCCTTCGTTCTAGGCGGCGTGATTGGCACGCTGCTCGCCGTTTTTCCTCACGTCTGGATACCCGTCTTCACTGATGACCCTATGGTCTACGAGACAGCTAAAGGATTTATTCAGGTCGTCGGTCCCTGCCTTGCCATCCACGGTGTCGGCTGGGCACTCTACTTCGCTTCTCAAGGTGCGGGTGCCATGCGTGGCCCCGTGGCAGCACTCATTGCACGTCCGATCGTCGCGATAGGCAGTGCGCTCCTACTACTGGGTCCTTTGGATATGGGTATCACCGGCGTCTTCATTGGGGCCGTCGGCGGAATGTTTGCCTACACCGTCATCGTCACAGCGTCGATGAAAGGGGGTGCATGGCGTCGGCAGATACCGGCAACCCCCAGTCAAACCTAATCGCCATCGCATTGCTGCTTTGACTGATTAGCGGCAGACCCGAAGATACCTTTGGCCATCAATGAGGTCTCACCCTCACGGCGACGCTGGTAAACCTCTGCCCTCAATGCATGAACGGCCTTGTTCAGTGGCTCTGCCTGCATGGCAAATTCGGCCAAATGACAGGCCAACCGTGCGTCAGTTTCAGCCAATTCGCGTGCCCGTTCTGCCAGTTTCAAGGCACCACCTGATAAGTTCGCCAGCTCTCCCGCTACCAGCGCATCACGGGCGGGCTTGAGTTGTGCTGGATTCCCATCATACCAACCACCATACAGTCGCCAGATATTTCTGACGACGAACTCGGGCTCGTCGTAGGTGGGTCCCAAGTAGGGTTTCTCAAGTAGCTCCGACCTGACAGAAACCGAATGGATAATGTCGTTGAGTGACGCACCCTGATTCATGAGATCAATGGTTTGCTCCACCATTGTTTCTAGCACTTCAGCCACCTCATTGAGCACACGGCAAATACGTTCTTTGCCACAAATGGGTAAACCGTGCGCTGGCAGAAACAACTCAGCACCGCGGGAGGCCATATCCCTTAAAGCGGCTGCCCACTCGCGCGGATAACGCTGTGCTTTTTGGGGATTCCCGGCATTAGGAAACGCCCAGATAAAAAAATCGCCGGCACAAATTGCCTTGTGTTTAGGGATCCAGGCCCAGGTGTGATCATCGGTCTCACCTCTTGCGTGGTTCAACTCAATATCCAAACCACCCACCGAGAGCGCCAGTTGCTTGCTGTAGGTCACGTCCGGGCTAGGGGTTGTCAGCGGAAGAAAGTGCGACGCACCCGCGAGGTCATAACCTCGCCGTTTGAACTGACCAAACTGGCGCTCGTTGATCACATGGTTGTAGCCGTTCGTCATTCGATAACGATCAAAACGCGTGGCGACGTTTTCATGTCCAACGATCGTTGGTTTACGACCCTCGTAAGCCTCGCAAAACGCCCCGCAACCACCCACGTGATCAATGTGCCCATGCGTAAAAACAACCGTGTTGAAGGGGTCATGCGTCCATGACTGAATCGCGCTGACACACTTTTTCCCGCCATGCTCGTTGGAGGTATCGAAGGTCACCAGACCATCATCGGTTTTGAACACGATGCAGTGCGAGAATGCCTCTACCACCGCCAAATCGGCGGCGAGTTCTGAGAGCTGGTGGTTAATACGATTTAAGGGGCCTAATTCGTTCGGTGCAACGCGGCCATCGATAATGTCTGCGGACATCGCCAGTAGGTCTGCCATCACAGTCTCCTTGTTAACGTTATTGTTGTGGACGCGGCCTATCGTTAACGACCGTTTGTTAACCACCGTGACTGTAATAATTCAGCTACACTCTGCGCAATGGCAAACGCCCTATAAAACAAGTACATGGGCACTCTGGGAGTACAGTAAATGAATGATGTATTAACTGTCATGCAGGATGACTGGGTCATGATGGCCCTGCCCTTCTTCTTTGGGGCACTCTTCATCGAGGTCATTTGGGCCTACCGCAGTCACACGCAGCACTACGAGACGGTCGATTTCTGGACCAGCATGCGAGTCATGCTACTCACTGTGTTTGTTGACCTCATCCCCAAGTTCCTTGGCATTTCACTCATGTTCGTTGCCTATTCGGTATCGCCGCTCAAAGGCATCATTGATGCCAGTTGGTACTGGTGGCTCCTGCTGTTTTTTCTAGATGACCTTACCTATTACACCTTCCACAGGGGCAACCACGAAGTGCGGCTCCTCTGGGCAGGCCATGTGTCGCATCACAGTTCGCAGTACTACAACCTTGGAACCGCGCTCCGCCAAGGCGTGGGGGAGCGCATTCTAAAGTATCCCTTCTGGGTGCCGTTGGCGCTGCTTGGCTTCCATCCCGGGATGATTGTCACCATGCTGAGCGTCAGTCTTATTTATCAATACTGGCTGCACACCGAAGCCTTCTACAAGTTTCCACGATGGGTTGAATTCATCTTCAACACCCCCTCGCATCACCGGGTGCATCATGGATCCAATGTCCGCTATCTCGATAGAAATCACGGCGCAACATTGATCATCTGGGATCGGTTATTTGGGACCTTCTCGGAGGAGATTCCAGAGGAGCCAGTCAAGTACGGCCTCACCAAAAACATTGAAACCCACAAAGTACTGAAAGTAGCCTTCGGGGAGTACGCGTCTATGTGGCGCGACGTGGGGCGGGCTGAGCGCTGGCGTGACAAGTTGAGTTACGTGCTCAAGGCACCGGGGTGGAGCCATGATGGTCCCGACCTTCGATCTGACACATTGAGGCGCGCGTAACACCTGCATGCGCGAACGAATTCTGGCGATCTATGACGCCGACCTCTCTGTCCTTGGCGAACTGGCTTATACCCTCGGGAAACTGACAGGAACCCGAAGCTGTTCTCTCTGCGACATTACGCATGGTTTCAATCCGTTCGGTAAACGGGCATGGCGTGGCTACTGCGAGAATCGACCGGAAGTGGAGTGGCTACACCGCAACGAAATCTCCGATGAAATGCTCATTCGACTCCCCAGCGCACTTCCCTGTGTCATCAAAGAGGACGCCGATGGATGCCTCACTACGCTGCTTGATAACTCGGAATTGAGCGCCTGCGAGGGGCAAATAGCGCGCTTCGACGAACAACTAATGCGAGCGCTTACCGAGTCTCAGCCTACTGCCGATGCCGCACTCGCATCATGACTTGCTCAGCCGGTCGTGTGGTCAGACGAGCCGCAGGGATGACTGTCTGGTCAGGCATTAGCTCAAAGTCAAAGCGGCTAATCAGTTGTGACATGATGAGTAAACTCTCCACCTGAGCAAATCCAGCACCTACGCAAATATGCGGTCCTTGACCAAAGGGAATGTAAGCACCTGTATTCAATGTCTTTTCATTCTCGGGCATGAAGCGCTCTGGGATAAATGCATGTGGATTACTCCAATACTTGCTGTGCCGTTGAAGCGTCCAAGGAGCGATCATTACTAACGCTCCACGCGGTAATTTCTTCCCTTCAATTTCCACTTTTTCCAGGGCCACTCTCGGTACAAAGGTAATGGGTGGGTACAAGCGCAGTGCTTCCTTGAAAAATGCGCGCGTCAACGGAAGTTTTTTGGTCTCGTCGAACGAGAGCTGTCCATCCGCCATGACGGGATCGATTTCCTCTCTCAACCGCGCGAGCCACTCGGGTCGCTCCGCCAGAATATAAAACACCCAGGTCAGCGCACTCGCNGTGGTCTCGTGCCCCGCTAGAAAGAAGACGCCTAGCTGATCGATGAGTTCATCACGCGTAAAGGGTAAGNCCGTATCTTTGTCTTTGGCCTCGATGACGGCCGACGCGATATCGTTGTAGTGACCCGGATCGGCATCTAGATGGGTATCGATCAACGCGCCAATATGATGTCGAATACGCTCACAAGCAGCCAGAACCTCGGGCGTTTGCTTTGCTTCTGACCATGCGGGCTTCAGGATCATACCCAGGATATCGACCTGTGCTACTGACTTCTCGAACAGCGTGAAGTCGTCGAACACCTCCTTTGCAACATCAGACGCTAACGGTGTTGAAAAAACCGTTCTGCAAATAACATCCGCGGTCAGATGGCTCATCGCCAAATCGAGTGAGAACGGTGTGGCATCCGAAGCGAGCTTATCTACCGCGGCAACATGGTCATCGGTGGCAGCACACATGGCGCCATAAGCCACATTGAGTCGCATGAGACTGAAAGCAGGATCAATCATGGCGCGCTGGCGCCGCCATTTGGGTCCGTCGGTGACGAACATGCTTTCGCCAATGAGTGGATCCAAGGCGCCAACCATCAGATCGCTTTTTGGGAATACACCTTGTGTATCGCGCATTATCTCCTTCACGGCGGAAGGACGATTGAACAAGACNGTACCGCGACGTGANCGGCCAAGATGACCTACCTCAAAGTGATACGCCTCGGCGGGCAACAACTCCAATAAGTTGCCATCGCCCTTCCACAGGGAGCGGATTAACGCGATAACCGCTGGCAGCGAGTTTGGCTTTGGTGGTATGTAAAGTGTTTCATCCACGAAAAGTATCCAATAGTATTGACACTACGCACAGTATGGAGGCCGGATATGACCCTGTCGACCCATGGCATCTTCGAATCGCTGGTGATCATGCATATCATCACCGGCACGGTCGGACTCATTTCTGTTTGGATTCCCATTGCGGGTCAGAAAGGCGGTGTATTACATCGACAAGCGGGCAACATCTTTATTACCAGCATGCTCACCACAGGCTTGGTCGCCACAGGGATATCCATCACCACGTTAGCCGACCCCACGGGCACCCACCCTCACCTATCCACCCACGAGGTATTTCAGCGACCCGAAATGATCTCGGGGATTTTTGGCTGGATGATGCTGTATTTAGCAACACTGACCATCAACCTGGCATGGCACGGTTGGCTCTGCATGCGTAACAAGCGGGATCATAAAAAGAACGGCGCCTGGCACAACCTTCTACTGCAAGTCGTTCTAACCGCAACGTCAGCAAACTGCTTTATTCGCGGCATCGAGCTTGCTCAACCGATGATGATGGGTATCGCCTTCGTCGGTTTCGCCACGGTGGCAACCAATCTTTGGTTTATCTACCGACAACCCTCATCACCCAAAGCCCGAATTAAGGAGCACATCAAATCCTTAGTCGGTGCCGGCATTTCCGTCTACACCGCCTTTTTCGCCTTTGGTGCGGTGCGCTTACTCCCCGAGCTCGCACTGACTCCGGGGCTCTGGGCGATCCCGCTCGTGACCGGACTGACTCTCATCATCTACCACCAGCGAGCCGTCATGGCGCCGGTGCGACGGGTGCAACCCACCTGATGGCAAAACGAATCATCATTATCGGCGCCGGCGCCGGCGGCTTATCGGCCGCAGTCGATCTGGCAGCCGCGGGCTGGAAAGTCGATGTGTTCGAGACCAGCAGTGAGCCCGGCGGCAAGATGCACCAGCGGCAAGTGGGTGACGTGGGTATCGACGGCGGCCCAACGGTCTTCACCATGCACTGGGTATTCGACGAGCTATTCAAGCGCGCAGGTGCTGTCTTCGATGATCGGGTTCACTTAACCGAAAGCCGTCGCCTCGCGCGTCACGCCTGGACTGACGGCAGCCATTTGGATCTATTTCACGACATTGATCAATCCGCGCAGGCTATCGCCGAGTTCGCCGACGAGCAGAACGCACATGGGTACCGAAGGTTTTGTAAAGACGGGGAACTCGTGCACAACCTGCTCCGCGATAACTTCATGGCCACGAGACAACCCTCGCCCATGAAGCTGGGTTACAGGTTACTGCGTGACGGCGGCATGAAAAGTCTGGCGGTGGCACCCCACCAAACACTCTGGACTGCCCTGGGTCGATATTTTTCAGACCCGAGGCTGAAGCAACTGTACGGCAGATACGCCACCTATGTGGGTTCATCGCCACTATCAACACCCTCAACGTTGATGCTCATTGCTCATGTGGAGCGACAGGGCGTATGGTGCGTAGAGGGTGGTATGCGCGCGCTCGCCCATGCAATCGCCGATCTTGCGACAGAGCATGGCGCGCAATTTCATTATGAAAGCCCAGTGCGAAAGATCCACTGCACCAACGGCAGAGCCACAGGCATTACGCTGTCGTCCGGCGAGTCATTTTCCGCTGACGCCATTATTTTTAATGGCGATACCGCCGCGTTAAGTGACGGGCTGCTAGGGGACGACGTTCAGACATCGTCACGCATCCGTAAACGGCAGGAGCGCGGTCTTTCCGCCATCACCTGGTGCATCAACGCCACCACCTCGGGCTTTGAACTTGATCATCACAATGTGTTTTTCGCCACGGATTACGAACGCGAATTCACCACAATTTTTGAATCACGATCGATCTGCAATGAGCCAACTGTTTATGTTTGTGCTCAAGATCGTGTTAACGGCTCGCTTGCCGCAACAGGAAAGGAGCGACTACTCCTGCTGATCAATGCGCCAGCAGATGGGGACCATGGCACCTGGACTGGCTCAAAGCTGGAGGAGCAACGCCGCAATGCGTTAAGCGTACTCGCTCGCGGCGGTTTGAATCTCAATTTTTCTGAAGAAGAGTGTGTCACCACCTGTCCTGATAACTGGCATCAGCGCTTTCCCGGAAGTGGCGGANCGCTGTACGGCGCCGCATCGCACGGAATGTTCTCCAGTTTCTCCCGTCCATCCTCTGGTAGTCGCATTAAGGGCTTGTATCTTGCGGGAGGCAGTGCTCATCCGGGACCCGGGGTCCCCATGGCGACGCTTTCTGGCTCCATCGCGGCGCGTCATATCCAACGAGACGTCGCCTAAAGCTCTGCAAAAAATGACTCTATCGCGGCAACGGTCTTCTCCGGATGCTCCCATTGTGGCATGCCNAGACTGGGGNCAATTCGTTTGAACTGCCATNTNGGGCTGTCCTCAAACTGCTCAAACAACTCAAACGTTACATTCGGATCTTCGTCAAACAAAACCAGCACCGGGACGTCGAGCTTCTCATAAAGTGAACCGACTGCATTCGGTGTAAACAAACTCATCGATAGAAATTGCAAGGGCATCTCATGGGCAGCGGGTTGGCGTGTCGTTTTGAGTGCATAGGCAACCAGCTCACTGGGAACAGAGCCCGAGAAATTCATGCCGTAAAAGTAGCGAATACTCCGCTCCAACCGTAACAGCTTAAACGCACCGCGACCAAAGCCAGCAAAGTCAAATAGTCGCCTCAATCGCTTCTGTGCTTGCANTGGCGGCGGCTGGCGTCGAGAAAACCCCGTGGGCGAAATAAACGTGAGGCTTCTCACGTTCGCACCACACTCAACAACCGCTCGAGCAACAAATTCACAACCTAACGACAAGGCGATGACATCCGGCGGCTCCGACGGAGATATCTGATCAATGATTGAACTAATGTTCTTTGCAAACTCCGATGCGGTCATCATGCCCACGTGTCGAGTCGACCGCCCAAAACCGGGTAAGTCAGGGGCATAAACAGACCGATAGGACCTGAAGTGCTGGAACAAAGGCTTGAGGTCTATCGCGCTGGGCGCCGCATTGATGCTGTGAACAAACAACAGCGGACGCCCTTCCGCTTCGATGTCGTAATACCAGTACACCTCGTAATCACCGGCACCCGTAATCGAGNCTCCATTGCTGTCGATAGCTTTTTCTAACTGCTGCATAAAGGGCCCCCACAAACCGTCATTCTGTGTACGCTCCCCGCGGATGCCAGATCAATGGAGGCAAAAAAAAATACGCAAAATTTGACAATTTATGTGTTTAAATAAAATGACACTAATACGATCCGGAGAAACCGGGTCGGCGAGCTCAAATCAATTGGGCCTTTTTGGGGGAGTAATCATGACCGCAGCGTATCCCTTTACGGCGATCGTCGGGCAAGATGATATGAAGCTTGCCTTGTCGATAGCNGCCGTAGATCCCAGNATAGGTGGCGTTCTGGTCTTTGGCGAACGAGGCACGGGAAAGTCAACCACCATTCGCGCGCTGGCCCAGCTACTTCCCAAAATCGAGGCAGTGAGAGACTGCCCCTACAACTGCAATCCCGCCTCTCCGAAACAGGGTTTATGTAACCGATGTCAGTCAGCTGACGCGCTGAAGACCCGGAAAATTGCGATCCCTGTTGTAGACCTGCCACTGGGCGCGACGGAAGATCGGGTGCTGGGCGCACTCGATATTGAAAAAGCCATCCACAACGGCGAAAAGGCCTTTCAACCCGGTCTNCTCGCAGCGGCCAATCGTGGCTTTTTATACATAGACGAGGTGAATCTACTTGAAGATCACATTGTCGACGCCCTTCTCGATGTCGCCGCGAGTGGCGTCAATGTGGTTGAACGCGAGGGCTTAAGCGTTCGGCATCCAGCACGCTTTGTTCTTGTGGGAAGCGGTAATCCCGAGGAGGGTGAACTGCGACCACAACTCCTCGATCGATTTGGTCTCTCGCTCGACGTCCGAACGCCNAGAGATATTCCAACTCGCGTCGAGATCATAAAATTACGTGACGCGTTTGATCATGACCCNGAGGGTTTCAGTAAGCGTTTTGCTCGGAAAGAAGGTGCTCTTCGTCGGAAGATTGATGCTGCCAGGGAAGTCGTAGATTCTGTAGATGTTCCCTCTGAAGTACTTGAAAAAGCTGCAGCGCTTTGTCTGCAGCTTGGAACCGATGGCTTACGTGGTGAACTTACGCTTATCCGAAGNGCTCGAGCCCTTGCAGCGCTCGAAGGGGAAGATGCAGCCACATTACAGCATCTAAGATACGTCGCCTTGTTCGTCTTAAGACACCGCCTGCGACGGGACCCAATGGATGAATCTAGTGCCGATGCCCGCGTCGAACGAGCTATCGAAACCGCCCTCGCCTGAGGTGGAATCTGCGAATATATGGCATGACGCCGAGCTTGCGGCCGCGGTAGTCGCTGTGTTGGGACACAGAGCGGGCGGTATCCGAGTCTGTGCACAGCCGGGACCCGTTAGGGACTACTGGCTCTCTTTGCTGGACAGCTTTACCGAAAACGCAGCCCGTCGGGTCCCTAGCAGCACGCCAACCGAGCGCCTTCTGGGTGGAATGGACATCACAGAGAGCATGCGACACGGAAAGCCCGTCCTGGCACAAGGCGTGCTGNCTGAGTGTCATCAACGAGTTGTACTTCTGACAATGGCCGAACGGCTCCCGAAGGAATACACAGGGCACTGGTGTGCAGCCCTCGATACAGGCGCAGTTCACATTGCACGAGATGGCATCAGCCAAACCAGTCCTGCCGCCATTACCCTTATCGCGCTAGACGAGGGCATCGATGAAGAATCACCACCTGTCGCGCTGCTTGAAAGGCTAGGCTTAAGCATTCATCTCGACGAGATAAGCATCCGATGTGTCGACGATACGCACTTCTCTCGAGCNGAGATCGCTTCCGCACAGACCCGTTTATGTCAGACCGGACTATCAGACGAAGAGATCACGCTTCTAGCAGAGCTCGCGGCGTCGATGGGAATACACTCCTCTCGAACACTTAAATTTGCTGTCGACGCCTGCAAAGCATTGAGTCTACTCACCGGTAAACCGCCCAGCGATGAAGCCGTTATTCACCCTCTCATTCGATTGGTTTTCCTACCGATAGCGGCGCAGTTACCTACACCGCAAGCCGAGCCACCACCCCCAGAACAGCCCCCGGAGACGAACGAGGATTCGGACAAACCAGANCATCAAGCTGAACAAAACGATCAGACAGATCACGATGAAATTGTTCAATCTGCCATGGTTGAATTACCGCCGGACTTACTGGCCTTACTACTGAAACGCGCCGATAAGAGTCGACTGCGTCAGACCAAAAGTGGCAGTGCAGGAGAGTTCGCCCAGGACAAGCAACGCGGCCGCCCCGTGGGTGTCCGGCGCGGAGATGTAAAACGCGGACATCGCATAGACATACCAGCCACACTGCGATGTGCAGCGCCCTTTCAAACAGCGCGAGCGTCATGGGACTCGTCGGAAAAAGCGAAAACCAGTCTTTACATTGAACCTTCGGACATTCGCGTCAAACGATTTGAACAACGCAAATCCAGCGTGATGATCTTCGCTGTAGACGCCTCAGGTAGCAGTGCGCATCAACGGATGTCAGAAGCAAAAGGCGCCATCGAGCTGCTGCTAGCTGACTGCTACTCCCACAGAACTGAAGTTGCTCTGATTGCTTTCAAAGGCGAAACAGCCGAGATCCTGCTACCACCAACACGCTCACTTGTCAGNGCAAAGCGANCCCTGGCTCAACTCCCAGGCGGCGGTGGCNCCCCGATGGCAGCCGCTTTACAAGCCACTCACGATTTGGCGCTTTCGGTATCAGNAACCGGCGCCACGCCCAGTTACGTACTGCTTACTGATGGTGCTGCAAACGTTGCGCGAGACGGCACGAAAAGCCGCTCTGCGGGCACCGAAGACGCGCTATCNGCCGCCAAGCTACTTGCTAACACTCACATTAAAGGCGTTCTCGTTGATACCGCAGTTCGACCCAGTGTTCGGGCAAGAGAGCTATCTTCAGCGCTGGATGCGACCTACTTGCCACTACCAAATGCCTCAGCGCAATCGTTAAACACATCCATTAGAACGCTTAACGTAGGCTAGAGAACCCATGGGTCCTGACCGTTTACCCAGTGACTGGCCGCTGAGAGAACATAGCGAGTTCGTTCATTGTGCCGGAACACTTTGGCACATCCAGCGCATTGGCTCTGGACCCGTGATCTTGCTGTTACACGGAACCGGGTCTTCCTCCCACTCGATGGCAGGCCTCGCCGAGCACCTATCCCATCAATTCACGTGCTTACTCGTCGATCTTCCTGGGCAAGGGTTTACNCCNCCCATCGAGGANCGAGAACACCTTCTGACCGCNATGGCTGGCGCCATCTCTCNACTGTGCAAACAANTANAGCTCNATCCTGACTATGTCATCGGACACTCTGCGGGCGCCGCCGTTGGCATACGAATGTGNCTNGATGGGNATATTGATCCNCGCGGATTNCTGTCGATCAATGGGGCACTTCTNCCNTTCGGAGCCTTCATTGAGCCCATNATGCTCAAAGCTGCACGAGCACTGAGCCGATCACCTCGCGTGTCACGGTTCCTTGCGCAGCGGGGAACGGGCGAGTCCGATGTTCGCAGAGCTTTGCGCGACACCGGAGCAACAATTTCCGAACCCATGATTCAGCGCTACACCACACTGATCTCACAGCCCGAGCATATCGAAGGTACGCTGAGGATGATGGGAGGCTGGGAATTAGGACAACTTGCGAAGGACTTACCCCAACTCACCACACCCATTCATCTCGTTGGCTGCGCAAAAGATCACATTGTTCCCGCTATTCGCGCGCACAGAGCGACGCGAGAACTTCCCAATGCCACTGCCGTGACGTTAGANGATGCCGGGCATTTGATTCACGAAGCAGATCCGGGGCGCATCACAGGGGAGTTTTTTCACTTTTTAGAACGGCTGAATTAACGGGTGTGCAATCCGAAAACCGGTGATAGACTGTCCAACAATCTTGACATATAAGACGTCTAATAAGATGAACACAGCGCATCCAGACTTCGATACCCTCAAGCAAGTTGAGTCACACGAGAAGGCCATTGTCATAGGCAGTGGCTTTGGGGGTCTGGCATCTGCGATACGTCTTGCGGCCAAAGGCTATCACGTCACGGTACTTGAAAAGCTGGATGCACTGGGAGGCCGCGGCTACACCTACAAACAGGATGGCTTCATCTTTGATGGTGGGCCTACCATTGTCACGGTACCCGAGCTATTCGAAGAGCTTTGGGAGCTTTGCGGAAAGAAGATGAGTGATGACGTCGATCTGCGACTCATGGATCCGTTTTATCGCATCCGGTTTGATGATGGCAGAACCTTTGACTATTCCAGCGAAAAATCAGAAAACCTGCGCCAGATACTCGACTATAATCCAGCGGATGCTCAAGGCTATGAGCGCTACCTAAAAGCCAGTGAAGCTCGCCACAAAGTGGGCTTTGCCTTGCTCGATAAGCCGTTTAGCACGCTCGCCCAGCTCATGCGCTTTGCACCGGATTTAGTGCGCTTACGCGGTGATCAGAGTGTTTACGGCCTGGTCTCCAAGTACATCAAAAATGAGCAACTGAGGCAGGCGGTCAGCTTTCATCCGCTACTGATTGGTGGCAACCCGTATACCGCCAGTAGCTTGTATTCCCTCATTTCTCACTTAGAGGTCACGGGTGGAGTTTGGTCCGCCATGGGCGGTACAGGACGTATCGTCGAGTCCCTAGGAAACCTCATTCGCGGACAAGGCAGTGATATTCGGCTCAATACTGAAGTTGATCAAATCACCACAGAGAACCGGAAGGTCACCGGCGTACGCCTCAAGTCAGGTGAGCACATCGCAGCTAATCTGGTCATCTCAAATGCCGACTCTGCATGGACCTATAAATACCTTCTATCAGAGACTCACAAACGGAAGTGGACTGATCGCAAAATTGATAAAGCGCATTATTCCAACGGCTTGTTTGTTTGGTACTTCGGAACAAAAAAGCAGTACCCCGACATCCCCCACCATTCGATTATTCTTGGGCCACGTTACAAGGGTCTGCTAACGGATATCTTCAAGCACAAAAAGCCCACGGAAGATTTCAGTCTATATTTGCACAGACCGACCGCAACTGATCCCTCGATGGCTCCTGAAGGATGTGATGCGTTCTATGCGTTAGTCCCAGTCCCACATCTTGACTCAGGAACTGACTGGACCACTCACGCCGAAATATTCCGTCGTGCGGTTGAGAAGCGACTCGAAGAAACCGGACTTCCGGACTTAGGCGCCAACCTTGCAACCTCATTGATGTTAACGCCACTGGATTTTCAAAATCGACTGAACTCGGTGAAAGGCGCTGGTTTCTCGCTGGAGCCGCGAATCACTCAGAGCGCCTACTTTAGGCCACACAACAAGAGCGAAGAGGTCGACGGACTCTACTTAGTCGGCGCTGGAACGCACCCAGGAGCGGGCATGCCCGCGGTCCTCTCCTCNGCCAAAGTCATCGACGGACTGATTGAAGCCCCCGCTTATGCAAGTCGATAAATTTCTTCCAACTCCCAGCACGGACATGGGGCTTTGCAAACAGCAACTCTCCAATGGTTCGCGCTCGTTCTACTTTGCTTCGCACTTACTCCCTTCTGTCATGCAGCATGCGGCTTGTGGCCTGTATGCCTTTTGCAGGGAAGCGGACGATCTGGTGGATGAAGGCGATGATCCCACGTCGGCGCTGGAGACACTGCATTACCGCCTCGATCGTATTTACGAGGGGANGCCGCAGTACGTAGCCACTGATCGAGTACTGACACAGATCGTTCATACCTATCAAATGCCCCGAGAACTGCTCAATGCGTTACTTGAGGGCTTTGCCTGGGATGCCGANGGAAAACTCTATCACTCGATTGAGGATGTTTACGACTACAGTGCCCGCGTTGCAGGCGCTGTCGGTGTAATGATGTCGGTACTAATGGGCGTTCGCGACGCGAGGACACTGGCAAGGGCGGCCGATTTGGGNACTGCGATGCAACTGACCAATATCGCCAGAGATGTAGGTGAAGATGCGCGCTTGGGCCGAGTTTATCTTCCCATGGATGAGCTGANNGCCGAGGGCGTCGATACAGCTAAATTGCTGGGAAATCCGACCTATACTGANGGTGTCGGTGTGGTAACAAAGCGACTCCTAGAGCGTGCCGAGTGGCTGTATAAACGCGCCGATCACGGGATTGCCCAGCTACCAAGAAAATACCAGCCGGGAATCCGCGCGGCCAGGAAGCTCTATGCGGCCATTGGAGAGAAAGTCGGTGAGCATGGCTATAACTCCGTTGATCAACGTGCCATTGTTGAGACGCGAAGGAAATTTACACTCCTGGCATCGGCTGTCGCCTTTGCACAACCGTGGAGCGAAGCCCTCGATACACCGGCACTGCCGCAAAATCAGTTCTTAATTGACGCGGTAGTCGCATCAGGTAGCGTAGTGCCCGCCATAACGACGGATCCCTTTAAGGTGAGAACACTCTGGATAATTGATTTATTTGAGACTCTTAGAGAAAGGGATCGTGACGCGCGAATCGCCCGCATTCGATAGACCGTAAAAGATCTTTCGCATTCTGAAGGGCAGNAGCCGCTGAACCCAGGGCGCAGAAAAGCGATCTAAATCGAGGCTCTCGTGCATGACACTGTTTCCAGAGGCATCATGTAGATGACTTCGGGTATAAAACGGGGTGTCCTCAAGCGTCTTTTGTACGCGAAACCCCTGATGACTTCTCGCAGGCCGCGTAACCCGCCAAATTGGGCCACCTGATAAATCACGACGCGGCGGCGAATGTTCAGACGCCATACCTGTTTTGGGACCGCCGAACAGCGTCATCAGACAGGTCTCACCGTCTCTTGCATGGGCTTCATAAACAATTCGGCAGTGTTCGGGACCCATTTCCGCACGAGACCAATGCCAATCGGTAAAGGTATCCTCCAGGGCCACCGTGCCACCGTTGGTATCAACGTAGCCCGACCCTTCCCAGCTCACACTCGGTGCGTCCAGTGAAACTTTCACACGCGCCGTGGGCGCAATTGGCCACCACCGATGCTCACCCGCTGAATGAAGCGCATAACACCGGTCGGTATGAGCGGGCATATCAATTACGACCTTCCCTTTGATGGCTCGCCTGAAAGGGGCTGATCGTTCGTCAAGATCAACCGTCAGAGACTCACCGTNAAATGACATGGATGAAGGACCTATCTTAAGCATTGAAGGCGAGGTCTGAAGGTCGCGTGCTCGCCGCTCGGTCATCGCCCAGTGTTTTTGCTTTGGTTCGTAAAAAACAGCGTTGACACAGACAAAGTCTCTAGGATCCGTCGGACCTTTCTTTCTCGCAGCGGCATAAAACGGAGAAAAGACGGTGCCAATAAAGAAGATCAATGTTACGCCGTGCGCACCACAGTCACTGAAGCCGTCGACATACCACCAGCGATAGCCGTTGTTTGAGACAGGAAGATCGAAACCCAACCCTCCCGATGTGGACAGCAATGATTGCTCCATGGCAATTCTCCCGCGCATTGCTTGCAGGGTGCGCAAGATCGGGGTAGTGTGTCAAGAAATATAGACAAATAATATGTATAAATAAAACAACACTTTCGGAAATGGTGACCGCCATGGAAAAAACGCTACTTGATTGCGAGCAATACATAGAAGAGGCAATGGCAGAACATGCAACTGCGCAATGCCCACCGTTACTCGCTCAGGCTTTGAACTATGCCGTTTTTCCGGGCGGTGCTCGTGTCCGGCCTCAGCTTTGTAAAGCCGTCGCACTAGCCAATAACTCCAGTGACGTGGGACTGGCCAATGCGGCAGCCACCGCGGTCGAGCTACTGCATTGCGCATCGCTCGTCCACGACGACCTCCCTTGTTTCGACGATGCGACGCAGCGACGCGGCAAACCGTCAGTTCATTCGAAATTTGGGGAGCGAATCGCTGTGCTAACCGGTGACGCGCTGATTGTAGCCGCATTCCAAACACTGTCTGCTCACGCGGTGCAGGCTGTTCGGGCAGAACGCGTACCTCTGGTCATGACCATCGTTGCGCGGGGTGTTGGTGCTCCGCACGGCATTTGCGCAGGTCAGGCCTGGGAATGCGAGCAGCGGGTTGATTTATCGCGCTATCACCGAGCAAAAACAGGCGCACTGTTCGTTGCCGCCACATGCGCGGGCGCAGCGGCAGCAGGCGTGGACCCCGGACCATGGGTTAATCTGGGAGCGAGCATTGGCGAGGCTTACCAGGTAGCGGACGATATAAAAGACGCCGTTTCTGACCCAGACACCCTGGGTAAGCCCACAGGTATTGACGTTAAGCTAGATCGACCTAGCGCCGTACGTGAGCTGGGACTTGAAGGCGCCGTGGCGCGCTTGAAAGAGTGCCTGGAAGCCGGTCTGGACAGTATGCCAGCCTGCGCAGGGCACGACATGCTGCAAAAACTGGTTCGTGCGCAAGCGAGTCGATTTGTACCAGAGAAGATCGCACAAGTGGCCGCATAATGGCCATTCCCTCCACAACTGACTCAAAATACGCGCCCTCAAAAGAAAGGCCAGCGGGTCGCTACGCCCGTTTTTTACTCTGGCGCAACCGAATGCTTCGGAGCAAAACGTTCCAGAAGTGGGCAGCAAGACTGCCAATTGCGCAGTCCATTGCACGAACTCGTGCGACTGACCTTCACCATATTCTCGCCGGCTTTGTTTACTCTCAAACGCTCAGTGCCGCCCATAAACTGGGCCTCTTGGAGTGTCTGAAAGACCAAATAGCAACACTTGATGAGATCGCCAGCGCGTGCGACCTTGAGCACGATGCCGCACTAACGCTTATAAAAGCCGCGACGGCCATTGATCTTCTTCAGGAAGTAGAGCCCAACACGTGGACATTGGGCGAACTCGGGGCGTCAATTCACGGAAACCCAGGCGTGCAGAGCATGCTTCGCCACCACGACCTGCTATACCGAGATATGGCTGATCCTGCGCACCTACTGAGAGCGCGAGAAGGGGCGGCACTCCGCGGCTATTGGCCCTACGTCGATGGCGACCATAACGACCCAGTAGCGGCTGCCCGCTACAGCGAATTAATGGCGGATTCACAGCACCTCATCGCAAACCATATTTTAGACGCTATTAGGCTCAAACCGGGACAGCGATTACTTGATATTGGCGGCGGAACCGGCACGTTCGCGCGACTGGCATCGGAGCGATTCCCCGATGCGACGACTGCCGTTTTCGATTTGCCTCAGGTCATAGCAGCCATTTCGCCCCGCCACCGGGGTGAGATGGAAGTTGTTTCCGGAAACATGTTTGAGGACCCAATCCCTAAAAGTTTCGACACGATCAGCTTAGTCCGCATTCTCCACGATCACGATGACGGGCCAGTAGATCACCTCCTCAGCCGATGTTTCGATGCATTGCCGAATGGAGGTGAGCTCATCATTGCGGAGCCAATGGCGGGTACACGTAACGCCAAAGCGATTGGGCACACCTACTTTGGGTTTTATCTCTGGGCAATGGGTAGCGGCAGGCCCCGAACCCGCAAGGAATTAACGGCTGCGCTTAAGCGCGCTGGCTTTCACGGAATTAAAGAAAACCGAACACACATTCCAGCTCTGGTCCGTGTGATTACAGCAAAAAAACCAAATGTCATTTTTTATTGACACTTTTATGTGTATTATTAATATTACACATAGTGAGTAACTGTTTTTTAACAGGCCTAGCCCGCACTCGGCTAGGAATTGAGGCCATACGACCGTGACCTATAAGAAGACAACAGCGGTTATTTTCGAGAAGCCAGGGACGCTAGAAGTCCGTGAGGCTTCTTTGCGTGCGCCCGCTGCCAATGAGTGCCTCATCGAATCTGACTGGTCTGGAATTAGCACAGGCACTGAGCGACTCATGCTGACCGGGAAGATGCCGCCGTTTCCGGGCCTCGGTTACCCCTTAATTCCAGGCTATGAAACTGTCGGGAAGGTCTTGGAGTCACCATCGGGATCAGCATTGCGCCCAGGCACCTATGTATTTGCCCCTGGTAGCGTGGGATTCACCGACGCTAAAAACCTATTCGGCGGAAGTGCGCGACACCTTATCTGCCCCGAAGATCGACTCATTCCACTGCCGGAGAAGCTGGGCAGCAACGGCGTGTTACTCGCACTGGCCGCGACTGCATTGCATGCGCTTCGTCGCTGCGAACACATAGGCCCACCCGATCTCATTGTCGGTCACGGTGTCCTTGGGCAGCTACTCGCCCGGCTGACACGCGTTATTCACGGCACATCACCCACTGTGTGGGAGACAGACCCGGCTCGCAGACCGCCTGGACTCGACTATACCGTCTACGACGCGACCCAAGATCCAAGACATGATTATTCGGTGGTTTGTGACGTGAGCGGTAGCGCCGATGCGCTGAATCAAATGATTGCTCGTTGCAAACCAGGTGCAACAGTTGTGATGGCCGGGTTCTATTCATCCGCCGTTACATTCGACTTTCCACCCGCATTTATGAGGGAAATCAATCTCTTAGTAAGCGCGGAATGGCAACCACAAGACCTTAAAGAAGCAGCACGACTGGCGTCCGATGGCACATTGGATTTCTCCCAGTTGATAACAGATGTCATGCCGGCAACTCGGGCCAATCANGCCTACGACCGCGCATTTAATGACAGTCGCTGCCTAAAAATGGTCATCGATTGGAGATCGACATGANCACGATTGCAACAGCAACAGAATATGATCCAGGACTCGAGGCGAGTGGAGAACGGGCAGACCTTCTCGCCACATCAGCGGATACCGCTGAAGGGACACAGATCATCGCTATTTACGGCAAGGGGGGGATTGGTAAAAGTTTCACCCTCGCCAACCTAAGCTACATGATGGCTCAGCAAGGCAAGAAAGTACTGCTTATTGGGTGTGACCCAAAAAGTGATACGACCTCTCTCCTCTTCGGTGGAAAAGCCTGCCCTACCATTATTGAAACGGCCTCGGCGAAAAAAGCAGCTGGTGAAGAGTGCCGCGTAGAAGACGTTTGCTTTAAGCGCGATGGCGTTTACGCCATGGAACTGGGTGGCCCTGAAGTGGGCCGAGGTTGCGGCGGTCGTGGAATCATTCACGGCTTCGAAACATTAGAAAAGCTTGGATTCCACGATTGGGATTTCGACTACGTACTGCTCGATTTCCTCGGCGATGTCGTTTGCGGCGGCTTCGGTCTGCCCATCGCCCGTGACATGTGCCAAAAAGTGATTGTTGTCGCGTCGAATGACCTCCAATCATTGTATGTAGCCAACAACGTCTGCTCCGCGGTNGAGTACTTCCGTAAGCTCGGTGGCAATGTGGGTGTTGCCGGCATGGTCACCAANAAGGATGACGGGACGGGTCAGGCGCAAGCATTTTGCAAGGCGGTCGGAATCCCAGAACTCGCATCCATCCCCGCAAATGAAGATATTCGCCGNAAAAGCGCGAGCTACGAGATTATTGGGCACCCTGATGGTGAATGGGGTTCTCTTTTTGCCGAATTGGCACAGAATGCTGCCGAATCCTCGCCCCACCGACCGACGCCAATGACTCAGGATGAACTCTTGGGGCTATTCGATAGCGATGAGGTGGGTCGGGACGTCGTTCTACANCCCGCCACGCTTGCGGATCTGTGCAGCGTCGAAACACTCAACAAACCGTCNCTCGAGGTCGTCTATGACAATGTCTGACGCCGACATCATCGAGACAAAGGACCTGGGTTGTCACGCGAGTGCCGAGCAATTGGCAGCGGCAGCCACGGCAGCGGGCAAGAACGAGCTCATGGCTCAGTTTGCCGAGGATTATCCCAAGGGCCCACACGATCAACCCCAGAGCATGTGCCCTGCGTTTGGCTCGTTACGTGTCGGTCTGCGAATGCGTAGAACGGCAACGGTTCTGTCAGGATCGGCCTGTTGCGTCTATGGACTGACCTTTACATCGCACTTCTACGGTGCAAAGCGCACCGTTGGCTACGTTCCATTCGACTCAGAGTCTCTTGTGACGGGAAAGCTCTTCGAGGATATTCGCGAAGCCGCTCATGATCTTGCAGACCCTGAAGCTAATGACGCGGTCGTTATCATTAATTTGTGTGTACCAACCGCATCGGGCGTACCTCTTGATCTTTTACCCAAGGAAATCAATGGTGTGCGAATTGTGGGCATCGATGTTCCTGGCTTCGGAGTCCCAACTCACGCTGAGGCAAAAGATGTACTTGCTGGCGCCATGCTGGAATACGCGCGCGGTGAAATCGAAGCGGGTCCCGTTGCACGCCCCGTCCAAAGTGAATCTCAAAAAGATAAGCCGACCGTAGCGCTCGTAGGCGAAATGTTCCCTGTCGATGCGATCACCATCGATCGCCTGCTGGACTCACTGGGCGCCGCAGCAGGCCCCGTCGTTCCTACTCGAGAATGGCGAGAGCTTTATGGCGCACTCGACTGCAAAGCAGCGGCCATGATTCACCCATTTTACGCGGCCACAGCACGTCAGTTTAGGGCTGCGGGGCGACCATTGTTAGGCTCGGCACCCGTCGGTGTTGAAGGAACCGCCGCATGGCTTGAAGCCATGGGCGAACTCTTGGGTGCCGATCGCGCGTCCATCGACGCCGCAATCAGCACACAAAAAAGTGCTATTCGCGCCGCACTGGATAACAACCCCATTGACGCCAAAATTACGCTATCAGGCTATGAAGGCTCTGAGCTTCTTGTAGCCAGACTATTGATAGAGAGCGGTGCTGACGTTGCCTATGTTGGCTCAGCTTGCCCTAAAACCGATTTTTCAGCGGTAGATGCCGAATGGCTCGAAAGTAAGGGTGTCTCTGTCAAATTCAGAGCCTCGCTAGAGGATGACCTCATCGCGATGGAAACCTTTAAGCCCGATCTTGTGATCGGAACGACTCCAATCGTACAAAAAGCGAAAGAGCGATCAATCCCAAGCTTGTATTTTACGAACCTCATATCAGCGCGCCCACTCATGGGTGCAGCGGGCGCAGGATCAGTAGCACAGGTAATCAACAGTGCGTTAGCGAATCAGCCGCGCATGATCGCAATGGAATCTTTCTT